>CAZMGW010000079.1:0-2741 GCA_964565935.1 uncultured Coxiellaceae bacterium | reverse complement strand
CCGAAGGAGCGAAATGTTTTTAGGCCCCGTCTTTATTTTTCAAATACGCCGCCCAATAAAAAGCCGCGATGAATATGGCCGCGCTGGCTATGTTGCCCAGGGTAACCGGGACCAAATTGTGAACAAGCCCGGTCCAATTTAAATTAGCTAATTTCTCCGCAGGAATGTTGGCCACAGCCAGGACTTCTGGTCTTGAGGCAAGAAAAATAGCCTTGGGAATATAAAACATGTTGGCGACACAGTGCTCGTATCCGAGCGCGATAAACGCCATGATGGGGAAAAAGATCCCAAATATTTTACCGATAACCTGTTTTGATGCCGCTGCCATCCAAACCGCCAAACACACTAGCCAATTGCACAGCATCCCCATGGCAAAAGCTTCGACAAAATGCAGATTAACTTTTGTCACCCCAACTTTTAGCGCATAGGCGCCAACTTGTAAATCGTTTTGCTGCCAAGTGTTGGCATAAAAAACTATTACTGCGAGTAGAACCGAGCCAATCAAATTGGCAAAATAAACCAAAGCCCAAAAATTTTGCGCCGTCGTGCGCGGCCAAGGTTGAAATCTCACAGCCAAAGCCAATGTAAACGCCAGCTAAAATGGCGAGGAGAAAAACTTTAAAAAACCCAGAGTTCGTTTTTGCGACCATTATGTCCCTTATGACGAAAAGGGAGTTTTGGGCGGGATTTCTGCACTCGAAGCTTATGCGAGAGGGCGCCAATTCTTCTTTTTCTAGCATTTTTTCCTCGTTAGCCATGCTGTAATAGGCGCATTATAAGGAGATAAAATCGCACGCTCAAGGAATATTGTTGAAACTGGTCAGTTAAAACCCCACAAACCACAAAATTTTTGGCAGATAAAAAGCGGTAAAAATGCCGGAAAGAAAGCCGTAAATATGCCCATCCCAAGAAACATTTTTTTTGGCGCCAGGAAATAGAGACAAAAACAGCCCGCCGAAGTAATAAAGACAAAAACCAGCAAGCACGATGGTGGTGGCGGTGATGTGGAGAAAAGCTCCAGACAGGAGATAGCCGAAATAGCCCATAATCAAGCTGCTTGCGCCAATGTGGATGCCGCGTCTGCCAAAGAGCCAAATCAAAAAACCGCTTAAGAGAATTATTGTTCCAGACACGTAACAAAAAATAATTTTTCCCTCGGGCAAAATCAGGTCTGATAATACGAACAGCGGGATTGTATTAAAAAATAAGTGATTAAAATTACCATGGAGGAGTGGAGCAAAAATAATTCCTGGTAAACCCTTCAGAGTTCTTGGGCGAATGCCTAGGGTATTAAGACGGTATTGCGACATGCTATTAATGATGTGGATTAGCAACAAAATACCAACGAGTTGCAACGCAAACAGCATGCTAGCCTGCATGGCGGTAATCAGTTGTCGCATTTCTAGGGCAAATTTTCTGAGCATGGTTTTATCCGTGGTTTGATTTCATGTTAGGATTTTCTTGACAATATAATATCATAAGATTGGAAAAGGGGGCCTGGTAAAAAACCGGTTTACAATCTGCTGTTTATAATCAACCACATATTCTGTATAATCCCCCCGTTTAAATTAAAACAACGACACATTACCTATGCAAGCTTCAATTATTAGCAAATTAAATTTGTTAGCCACAAGGCACCAAGAAATTTCCGATCTTTTGGCTTCCCCAGAAATTATTAACGACCAAAATCGTTATCGTGAATTATCAAAGGAATACGCGCATCTGGAGCCGATAGTCACCGCCTTAAAAGAATACAATGACAATCAGCAAAAGATAGCAGACGCGGAAACGATTCTTCAAGAGGAACAAGACGCTGATTTAAAAGCCCTTGCCCAAGAAGAGTTGGTTTCTTTGGCCAATGAGCACCAAGCAATAGAGGCAAAACTTCATACGCTACTGTTACCGCAAGATCCAAACGACGAGCGCAATGTTTTCTTGGAAATTCGAGGCGGTGCTGGTGGCGATGAGGCTGCGATTTTTGTCGGCGATTTGTTCCGCATGTATTCGCATTATGTTGAGGATGCTGGTTGGCGTATTGAGCTTATCAATTCAAGTCAGGGCGAGCACGGTGGCTACAAGGAAATCATCGTGCGGATCATTGGCAAAGGAGCATATTCGAGGCTCAAATTTGAGTCGGGCACACACCGCGTCCAAAGAGTTCCGGAAACGGAAGCTCAAGGGCGGATTCATACCTCGACGTGCACGGTTGCGGTTATTGCTGAAGCTGACGAAATCGATGACATAACAATTAATCCAGCGGATTTAAAAACCGATACTTATCGCAGTTCGGGGGCCGGCGGGCAACACGTAAACGTTACTGATTCTGCCGTGCGAATTACCCATTTGCCAACGGGAGTTGTTGTTGAATGCCAAGATGAGCGCTCGCAACACAAAAACCGCGCCCGGGCAATGTCTCTTTTAAAAGCCAAGTTGCTTGCTGCTGAGAGGGAAAAGCAGGAAAAAGAACAGGCGGCAACGCGACGGAGCATGGTTGGAACGGGTGATCGCTCAGAAAGAATTCGAACTTATAATTTCCCGCAGGGGCGCCTTACGGATCATCGGATTAACTTAACTTTATATCAGCTTGATAAAATTATGGAAGGAGATTTGGCGCCAGTGATCGAGCCGTTGATACGTGAGCATCAGGCGGATCTGTTAGCGCAGATAGGTGAATAATTTAAAATAATTATGCCCCAAAGGGGCTATAGGCTTCACCAGCCCAGGATAAGCCGCGTTTTTCG
>CAZMGW010000078.1:0-2744 GCA_964565935.1 uncultured Coxiellaceae bacterium | reverse complement strand
GCCGCGGCCATAACGGATTTCCCCCCCCAGTTTATCTTAAACGGTAAACTGTCCGATGATTTTTAATAAAGCCTCGTTTTCTCTTTTCAACTTGGCCAGTTCCAGCAAAGCGCCGGTTCCTTGAGCGGTTTTTCTTAAGAGATTGTAGATCGTTTTTGGGACCACTCCGTATTCTTTTGATAAATCCGACACCTTCTCGCCTTTTTCCTTAATCCGATTGATGATTTCCTGCTTTTGTTCCTTGGTTAATTGCGGATAGCCTCTGGGCATATTTGAGCAATGATTAATAATAATCATTATCAGGATATCGCATTGAGACTATGCGTGCAGTATATGGGGTACGGGCCATTGGAGAATTATCGCTTATCTGAGACATTGCAAGCTTTCAATAATAAAATCTTTTACTTCCAATTGTTTCGCCCAAATTTTTTTAACTTTTTCCAATTTATCTTTTAAGTCCGGATAAAATAAAAGTTCTTCTGCTCCAACGGCTTTTTGTATGAGCGGTAAATTCAGAAAGATCACATTAAAAATTTCAGATAATTCCCAAAGTTCGTTATTGTCATGCAAGCCCAGTTTTTGGCAGAAATCATAGAAGGCAAAGTGAGTTATCTCGTGAGCAATGACTTCTTTTCGCATATCGCGCGAGCGTTTGTAATAAACCTGAAATGACTTTGTTTCAAGATAACGAGGATTACAATTAAAAATAGATAAATAGCAAATATAATTTTCTTTGTTATAATCACAGCCGAAATATTTTTTCAATTCTGAAAACAAGGGGCTCTTAACATTGTTAAAGCAAGATTCGGTATCTCTGCGAATTTCTTCCAGTTCATCGTTGTGAGAAACATAAAAATTATCTATGTATCCGCTGTAGTTATCCAAAGCAATTTCAGGGTGATCCGCCCGGATTTTTTTACCAAAATCAGCGCCACCCATCACGGCGTCGCGAAAAGCCAAGTACACCTCTTTATCCAGTTGTTTGTTTAATTCTATTTTCATAATTGTATATAAAAACCCCCGCCGAAGCAGGGGTTTTGTGTTACATTCGATCGTATACATCCCAAATGAGCCACTTAAGAACGGCGAGGGAATGTTTGCAAAACTTGTCATCGATTGCCCAAATCGTGCCATGCCGCAAATACGCGCTGTATGCGCACCCGCCGCCACAGAGACCGAGCGAAGGACAATCAAAACATTGAGGCATAGTAAGCGGTGATCGGCGACCCCATTCTTGTATTAGAGGATTGTCTGTGAAAACAAAATCCTTTGATACAGAACCAAAGAAAAAGTTTTTACAACCGACTCCCTCATGACAAACACCCAAGGATCCGTCTGGCGAAATAGCGACTTGCGCGCCGGTCGCTCTGCAGTCAAAAGGATGGAGTACGCCTTTGCTCATAGCTCTCACTTTACGCATGATGCGGTCTTCATAGAGGCCGATTTCTCGCGCTTTCTCAAAATACTCAAGCATGCGCATAGTGGCGTGTTCAGTATAAGCTGAGTCGACAGTCCGTTCGGCAGTATCCAATAGCAGGTTGAAATTAACCGTCTGAAATTGGTACTGCTTATGCAGAGTAATCATCTCATCTAGCCCGTCAACATTGTGCTCGTCAATAGTCGTCGAGATGTTGATGTCTTTTCGTCCGGCGATATGCAAGCGATTGATGCCAGATATTATATCATTAAATGTCCCTCTGCCATCCGCGTGCACGCGTTTTTGATCATTTGATTCCTCGCAACCATCAAGTGAAATGCAGATAGTGATCTCGGGGTGTTGAGTCAAATATTCAGCCACTTCGTCAGTAATCTTTGTGCCGTTAGTGATGAGTAATAACCCAATACTAAACTGAGTCAGTTTCGCACCATAACAGGTATGGATGTAATCAATGATTCGTTTAAAAAGCGGAAACATCAGCAAGGGCTCACCGCCGTAAAAGACGATTGTCTTATGAAACTTGGTCAGGCGCAAATTGGCAAAATACATGTCAATTGTTTCCCTGGCCGTTTCCCAGCTCATAGTTTTTAGATCGCCGCATTGTTTTGGCATGTTGCCATTAATAAAGCAGTAATCACACCTTAAATTACAAGTATCAGTGAGCAACATAAAGATCGTTTCCAAGCTGGGTTGATACACGTATGTCTTTTGTTTTTCATGCAGGACAATGTAATCATCGCAGTCAACAGGAACGATTAGTTGTTGCTTGCGAAGCTCGGCAACAACTTCCTCTGCGTCACCATCAAGTTTCTTCAGACGCTTTAGTGTTGTGCCGAAGCGCAACTCATCAAGAAACCCTTGGTATCGCTTTTCAAAAAAAAGAAGCGACAGGTGAAGTGAGTGAAAAATAGCATACACATCATCGCGGTTTATTATGTGCGCCCATTTTGACAATCTGATCGGTTCGGCATTCATATCTTCCTCCTTTTAGTTTAAAGTTAGAGGGGATACTTAAAGTACCCCCTCTTTGTGTCAGTGGCATGAACAGCCACATGCGCAATTCTGCGCTAGTAGGACGCTTGTGCTGATGTTGCCAGCTACAAGAGCGAGTTGGTGTTTAGTCACTCTTTTCATAGCTTTCCCTCCTTTCTAGATTTTAATGAACAAATCTATTAAATAAACTACCACAAATACATTAAATGCGCAAACCCCGTGCACTCTCCGGACGGATCGCCGCCGTTATGAGCCACAGTGTCCATTTCCGCCAACCCCAGCTCTTGCCTGTCCCACTCCGTTAGCTTGATTG
>CAZMGW010000077.1:0-3032 GCA_964565935.1 uncultured Coxiellaceae bacterium | reverse complement strand
AAAAAGTTTGCTCTTATGGCTATAATAATTATAATGATCACTATAATTATTATAATTATTTAAATGAGGATAAGAAGATGGAGAACAAATCATTAAGTGCAAAAGAAGCTAAAACTCATTTTGGGTTATTGCTGGATATGGCACAGCGTCAGCCAGTAACTGTTGAGAAAAATGGACGACCAGTTGTTGTGGTGTTGTCTATGCATGATTTTTCACATTATGAAAAGCTGGAAGATGAGCTATTAGCATTAAAAGCTATGCAGGCGGAAAAAGAAGGCTGGCTTGATCAAGACAAAAGCGCGAGTTTTTTAACGCAGTTAGGTACTGTAAAAAATAAAAGCCATCGTTAGCATGCTAAAAATACAAATCACTAAACGTGTGCATAAGTTTTTAGAGCGGTTACCTCTAAAACGAGCTTTGCAATTAAAAAATAAGCTTCAAGAGCTGCAAAGCGATCCTTTCCCTCATGATTCCAAAGTGCTAATAGGCTATCATAGTCATCATCGTGTTAGTGTGGGTGAGTATCGTATTGTTTACCGTGTAGAGAATGATGTTTTATTGGTTCCTTTAATTGGTAAGCGCAACGATGACGAGGTCTATAAGAAACTAAAAAAACTTTTATAATGCTGCCAATTCATTAGATTTTGTCCTTTTTACTCAATCAATTGGTTCCAAACAAATGAGTTTTTATGCTAGACTGGCGCCACGTAAATCACAAATCATAAAAAATAATTATGACCATAGATCGTTTAATTACAACCGCAGTTGCTTTGCCTGAAGAGGAAGCCGTTGATCGCGCTATTCGGCCGAAGACTTTGGTTAATTATATTGGTCAACCAGCAGTAAGCGAGCAGATGGGTTTGTTCATCCAGGCAGCGCGTGAGCGCGGAGACTCTTTAGATCATGTTTTAATTTTCGGCCCGCCGGGTTTAGGTAAAACAACACTTGCGCACATTATTGCAAATGAGCTGAAAGTTAACATGCGCCAAACGTCCGGACCGGTAATTGAGCGGGCAGGTGATTTAGCTGCGATTTTAACCAATCTTGAGCCGCATGACGTTTTGTTTATCGATGAGATTCATCGCCTCAATGCCACCGTCGAAGAAATTCTTTATCCGGCGATGGAAGATTATCAAATTGATATTATTATCGGTGAAGGCCCTTCGGCGCGCTCCATCAAATTAGATTTACCGCCTTTTACCCTGGTTGGAGCCACAACTCGTGCCGGATTATTGACCTCGCCACTGCGTGATCGTTTTGGGATTGTGCAGCGTTTAGAATTTTATCGAACCGAAGATTTGGCCGAAATTGTTCTGCGTTCGGCAAGCATTTTAAATATTGTTATCGAGCCTTCGGGTGCGGTAGAAATTGCACGCCGCTCACGTGGTACGCCGCGTATTTCTAATCGGTTGCTTCGTCGCGTGCGTGATTTTGCTCAAGTAAAAGCCGATGGGGTTATCACCAAAAGTGTTGCCGATGCGGCATTAAATTTATTGGATGTCGATCTTTGCGGGTTCGATGTTTTGGATCGTAAGTTTTTAATGATGATCGTTGAGAATTTTAATGGCGGTCCGGTTGGGATTGAAAGTTTGGCTGCTGCGCTTGGCGAAGAACGGGATACGATTGAGGACGTGATTGAGCCTTATTTGCTCCAGCAGGGGTACGTCGTGCGCACCCCGCGCGGCCGAATGGCAACCGCTAAGGCATATTTGCATTTTGGGTTGGTTGTGCCGACCTAAAGCTGGTAAGTAAAATTTAAGTTTTAAATGTGGTTGGTTTGATTTACGATAGAAAAAATAGATGTTGAGTGGAGAAAAAACTTATGGTTTCTGAACCTTCATTGTGGAGTTTTGTTGCAAATGCGAGCGGAATAGTAAAAATAGTAATGCTGCTTTTATTGGCAGCGTCTATTTGGTCATGGACGATAATTATTCAGCGCTGGTTTTTTTTGAAAGAAGCACATTCGGCCGTTAAAAAATTTGAAGAGCAATTTTGGTCTGGAAGTGAGCTGAATAAATTTTATCAGGAGTTGCACACCCGGCGTGATAATCTGCATGGGCTTGAGCTTATTTTTTATGCGGGATTTGGTGAGTATACGCGTTTGAGCAAGCAGCCGACTGCAAATCCGGATGCAATTATTAAAGGCGCACAACGTGCCATGCGGGTTGTGCTGGCGCGTGAGATTGCTGGTTTAGAACAGCACCTTTCGTTTCTTGCCACCGTCGGTTCCACCAGTCCATACGTCGGTTTATTCGGCACTGTTTGGGGAATCATGACCTCATTTCGTGCCCTTAGCGGAGTGCAGCAGGCGACGATGGCGATGGTTGCTCCTGGTATTTCCGAGGCATTAATTGCAACCGCAATGGGTTTGTTTGCAGCGATTCCAGCGGTGATTGCATACAATCGCTACGCCAGCGAAGTTGAACGCCTTTCTAATCTTTATGACACTTTCAAAGAAGAATTTTCTGGAATTTTGCAAAGACAAACTATTTAAAAATCAGATAGTTGCCAGAAAAAATTAATGTAAAATATATTATGTTAAGACAAAAACGCCACCGCCCACTTGCTGAAATTAATGTGGTGCCATACATCGATGTGATGTTGGTGTTGCTTATTATTTTTATGGTGACAGCGCCGCTTTTATTTCAGGGCGTGAATGTTAATTTACCGACCGCGAACGCCAAACCAGTTGAGTCCAAGCCAGAAGAGCCGGTAGTTTTGTCGATTGACGCCAGGGGCAATTATTATCTCAATATTGCTGCATCTCCAACCCAAATTATTTCCCCGCAAGATTTATTTAATCGAGTTACCGTTGAATTAAGACAGACCCAAGGAGCACCGCAACGCCAGGTTTTGGTTAAAGGTGATAGGGCGGTTGATTATGGCAAAATCATGCAGGCTATGGTGCTCTTGCAGCAAGCCGGAGCGCAGAGTATTGGGTTAATTACGCAGCCGGATAATCCCAAACCTTAAAAAATCTTATATCTAGCTAAAACAAATAAATCAATGGCCCCGTAAGGGGCCGGATGCTC
>CAZMGW010000076.1:0-3043 GCA_964565935.1 uncultured Coxiellaceae bacterium | reverse complement strand
TATGGGTAACTGTTTCTGAAAGCTAGTCATCCCCTTTTCAAAAAACAAGGGGAACGCTCTCTACCATTGATCAATCAATTAGTGATAAAAGAAACCGAACGTAAAAAACTACGGGCGTGGATAGCGCAAAATGAAAAGATACCCACCGCTGAAAAAATCACGGACATCTTAAGCCAAGAAACGCTTGCAAATATCATGAGTGATGTGTTGGATAATATGAGCATCATTCAATTAAAAAAACGCTTGCCCGTCATTATTGCAGCGCTTCCAAGTGAACTGAAACGTTTATTTTCTGCCGACGAAACGCTGAAAAGATTGCAAAAAGCCTGGCAGACATCACAAGAAAGCGATGCAGATTTACACGCCATTTTAAAAAAACCTTTGCAACTCGCTTTAGTAAGCGAAACCGAGCTCCTATACAAACTTGATCAGTTATATCGTCGAACCCATGAAATTACTGACTTTGCCGATAAACTTGCTTCAGAGCTTCAACACGATACTCCGGAGAATAAAGAGGAAGAAAAAGCAATTAAACAAGTTGAACCCGCTGTCACTAAACTTTTAAACTCTGTGTTTGAAGATGCGGTTCAAGTTAACGCTTCTGATATCCACATCGAACCTGGGGAAAACATACTACGTATTCGCTTAAGAGTTGACGGTCTGCTTCAAGAGCAAATTATTTCTACAGCAGATAAACGTCATATTGCATTAGCCGTTGCCCAGCGTTTGAAATTAATGGGCGGGTTAAGTATCTCTGAAAAACGCCTTCCCCAAGACGGTCGTTTCGAAGTTGTAGTCCGCGATATAAAATTTGAAGTCCGTATGTCTACCATGCCAACTCAATTTGGTGAATCAGTCGTTATGCGTCTTCTCAATAAATCTACCAAAATTTTAAATCTTGAAACTGTAGGCATGAACCCAGAAACACTAAAAAGATTTCGCCAAATAATTAAAATTCCGTATGGCATGATCCTAGTTACTGGACCTACTGGTAGCGGTAAAACAACCACCCTTTATGGCGCTCTAACCGAAATCAGCGATGTAACAAAAAATATCGTCACTATTGAAGACCACATCGAATACGTTATAGAACGAGCTAATCAAGTGCAGGTAAACACTCAAATAGGCTTGACCTTTGCCAGAGTTTTACGCTCAGTTTTGCGCCAGGATCCAAATGTTATTTTAGTAGGAGAAATTCGCGACCAAGAAACTGCTTCGATTGCCTTGCGTTCTGCTTTAACTGGTCATTTGGTGTTTGCCACCCTCCATACTAATGATGCAGCTAGCACCGCCATCCGCTTGATTGACATAGGAGTAGAAAATTATCTCGTAGCAGCCACTATTCGAGCTATAATCGCACAACGTTTGGCGCGTCGCATCTGCGATAGTTGCACTGCACCTCATCAACCAACTGAGCAAGAAATTAATTTTTTCACTCCCTTGTTTGGCGAGTCATTTAAAAAAAGCACATTTGGTTATGGGCCAGGCTGCGCCCACTGCAATTTCATAGGATTTAAAGGTAGAGTTGGCGTATTCGAATTACTTGAGCTTGATGGCCCAATGCGCGAAGCCTTATGCCACAAAAATACTCAAGACTTTACCCAAACCGTAGCCAAAAATCGTACCACACCAACACTCTTAGCCAGCGCTTTTGAAATGGCTAAACAAAAAATAACAACGCTAGGTGAAGTAATGCGCATAGCTGGAGAACAAATCTAATGCCAAGCGTATTTAAGTATAAAGGCCGTGATTCCACTGGCAATATCATTGTCGGAGATCTGAAAGCTAATGCGATCGAAGATGTCATCACTCATTTAAAACAACATGACATCACCCCCATTAATATCGAACCTGCTAAAAAATATTCGGCTGGTCTAAAAAAATTATTCTCTTCAGGCGATGACTTTTTTGATATCGAGCCTTACCACATAATGAATTTTTACCGACAACTTGCAACTTTAAATAATGCTGGCTTGCCTATAATTAAATCTCTCAATAAATTATCCCAGTCATCTAGTTCGCGGCGTTTAAGCATCATATTATACACAGTAGCCAATGATGTCGCAGCCGGCATGACACTTTCCAATGCCTTTAAAAAACACCCTAATGCTTTTTCTCCGCTTGCTATTAACATTGTCGATATTGGAGAAAATACCGGCCGTCTGAGCGAATCATTAATATATTTAGGCAGTTATGTAGAAGCATCTATCGCCAATAAGCGCCGTTTATCAAGCGCTACACGTTATCCAATGTTTGTGCTTATAGCGGTATCAGCAGCTGTAGTAATAATGAATATCTTTGTGATTCCAAAATTTTCTGAAATGTTTGCCAAATTTCACTTAGATCTTCCCCTATCAACACGTATAATCATGGGCTCGTCTAACTTTATGGTTAACTATAAATACTTTATTCTGCTGGCTGCTATTTTTATATTTTTTGGTATAAAGCAAGTATTAAAAATACCCAGCGTTCATTATTTTTGGGACAAATATAAATTATATATTCCTGTTTTTGGTGATTTGCAAAAACGGATTGTGCTTTCACAATTCACTTGGACTTTTAGCTTAATCATACGCTCTGGAATACCAATAATTAAAGGTATCGGCCTAGCCAGCAACTCTACAGAAAATGTTTATTTCGGTGAACAACTTTTAAAATTGCGCGACGCCATAGAGCATGGTGAAAATTTATCCCAAGCTGCCGTTGCTAGCGGCTTATTTACTCCGATAACCATTCAGATGATTGAAGTAGGCGAAGAAAGCGAAAAATTGGATGAAACTCTTTCTGAAGTTGCCAAATATTATGATGCAGAAATTGACTATGATCTTAAGCGTTTAAACGAATTAATTGAACCTATTTTACTTGCGGTTGTTGGTGGTCTGATATTGATCTTAGCGCTTGGTATTTACTTCCCTCTCTGGGATTTAATCAAGGTCGCAAAAATTTAAGAGAATGTCATTCCTCGTGTTAAACACGAGGACAGGCTCTTGGACTTTTTAGTTGTCATCCCTCGTGTTAAACACGGGGGCAAGCTCTCGGGCTC
>CAZMGW010000075.1:0-3437 GCA_964565935.1 uncultured Coxiellaceae bacterium | reverse complement strand
GCCCCGCAATGAATTTGACATTGCGTCAACGATTTTAACCTCGACAATTTCTCCCAAGAGATCTTTTGGAGCGGTGAAGTGCACGATGTGATTATTTTCGGTTCTGCCGGAAAATTGATTGTGCTTTTTTTTATCGTGGCCAACGACTAATGCTTTTTGGATGGTGCCAACCATGGTTTTATTATACTCGCGAGATTGTATGGCCAATTGATTTTGAAGATCTAACAACCGCTGTTTTTTTTGGGCAAGCGGTATATTATCTTCCATTTTTGCAGCTGGGGTATTTGGTCGTGGGCTATAAATAAAACTAAATGCAGCATCGAAATTTATGGTTTGAACTATCTCCATAGTATCAGCAAAATCCTCTTCAGTTTCAGTTGGAAATCCTACTATGATATCAGTTGAAACCCCAATATTTGGTCGAATTTTACGTAATTTATCAATTATCTCTTGATATTCTTCGCAAGTATAACCACGGCGCATTAGTTTTAAAATACGGTTAGAACCACTTTGAATAGGTAGATGGATACTGTTAGTTAATTTTGGTTCACTGGCAAATGCTGTGATTAAATCATCGCCAAATTCTGCAGGATGAGAGGTGGTGAAATTGATGCGCTCAATGGTTTTGATTTTTGCGATTTCATGAATAAGATCAGAAAAGGTATATTTTTTATTTGGGTCGCGATAAGCATTAACATTTTGTCCTAGCAA
Organism: uncultured Coxiellaceae bacterium; assembly: GCA_964565935.1. Lineage (GTDB taxonomy): Bacteria > Pseudomonadota > Gammaproteobacteria > UBA9339 > UBA9339 > JBAXAM01. Next base: position 2,726 of record CAZMGW010000075.1, on the reverse strand, counting down.
TTGTATTTCTTTTACACCTTTATCTGTTAATGTTTTAATTTCTGCAAGAATATCTACGGATGGTCGGCTAATTTCAATGCCGCGAGTGTAGGGCACAATGCAATAGCTGCAAAATTTATTACAGCCTTCCATAATTGACACATGAGCGATTGCTCCTTTTACATCTGGAGTAGGGAAGTAGTCAAACTTTTCAATTTTAGGAGTAGTGATATCAATAATGCGTTTTTCTTTGTTGCATGCTTTTTCATACATTTTTGGTAAACGATGTAAAGTTTGCGGGCCAAAAACAACATCAACGTATGGAGCGCGACGAAAAATATTTGTTTGTTCTTGCATGGATACACAACCGCCAACTGCCAAAACAAGATTAGGATTTTTCTTTTTGAGAAATCTAAGTCGGCCAAGTTCAGAAAATACTTTTTCAGAAGCTTTAGCGCGCACCGAACATGTATTTAAAATAATTAGATCAGCCTTGGATGGAGTTTCGGTTGTAACTAAACCACAGGAAGCAGCCAAAATGTCGGCAATTTTTGCTGAGTCATATTCGTTCATCTGGCAGCCGTAGGTTTTGATGAAGAGTTTTTGCATTTTCATAATCAGACTTGATGTTAGGCGACAATAAAGTAGAGTGTCATCCCTCGTGTTAAGCACGAGGGCAGCTCTCGGACAAGTGAAGCGCTGATCCCGAGGAGATATCTCCTTATATTGTCATCCTCGTGCTTGACGCGAGGATCTAGCATTTTTTACTACGAGATCCTCGGGTCTTCGCCCGAGGATGACAGTTAAAAAATACCCGAGGATGACAGTTAAAAAATACCCGAGGATGACAGTTAAAAGCGCCCGAGAATGACAACTACGTTGTTATTTAACCATCCCCCTTCTTTTCATACTCTGATAAATCCCTTCAACAGCTACTTTTTCCCAGTTCGATTTGGCGGCGCCTTTTTTGGTATCAAGGCTAATTTTTTCAGATTCAACGCGCTTGGGGACAACGCCGCAAATGCAAGCTGCATGCAATCCCATAACAGATGCCATGACGAACAAAGCCGAAGATTCCATTTCATAATTCAGCACATTAAGCGTGCGCCATTCATCTGTAGAACCTCGTTTGCTGCGTAATATGTGACCAGTGTAGCTATCGTAGCGCTCTTGAGCTTGCCAAAAAGTGTCAGTTGAGGCTGTAATACCAGTATGAAAAGGTGCTTTGGCTTTTTTTGCGCCTTCAATCATATCGAGAGTGAAATCAAATGAAGCAACTGCTGGATATTCTACCGGTGCGTAATCTTTCGATGCTCCATCGAGTCTGACGCTTGCAGTGCTAATTACAATATCTCCTAGATCAATGAATGGTTGAATTGCTCCGCAGGTGCCAATACGTAAAAAATATTTTAGGCCAATAATTGCTAGCTCTTCCAGTGTTATTCCCATATTTGGAGCGCCTAAACCAGATGAACAAATTAGGATGTTTTTTCCATGGAAATGGGCAAGGTATGATTTGTGTTCTCGTGAATCCGCAAGAAATATAGCGTTTGGATCGAAAGCTTTTGCAATTGATTCGCAGCGATGAGGATCTCCAGGTAATATTACATACTCAGCTCCTTTGATTATGTTTTTTGATAGTCCAGTGTGATATTGAATTTCAGTTGGTTTGGCTTGTTTTAACATTAACCCTCCAATTTTATTAACTGTTAGTAGGAATGTTACGCTTAATCAAAAATCGGTGGATTATAAGGCGGCATATGGAATTAAACAACAAAAATTTGAGGTCAGGCACGGGCCTGACCCTATTATCTATTTGAATTTAAAGTGTTTTTCTTTGGGTAGATAGCCGTTGTTATCGTAAAGCAACTATTTAATGATATCTATTTAAAAGTTTTAAAATTTAAGCTACATTAAGCGCCAATACGCAATTGTTAATGGGAATGTATTTTTATGTTTAAGAAATTTCGCGGTTTATTTTCTACGGATATGTCAATTGATTTAGGCACAGCCAATACGCTTATTTATATGCGCAGCAAAGGAATTGTATTAAATGAACCATCTGTTGTTGCAGTGCGTCATGAAGGTGGTGGCCAAAGCAGAGTAGTTGCTGTCGGTTTAGAAGCAAAAAGAATGTTGGGTCGCACACCTGGTAATATTTCAGCTATTCGTCCGTTAAAAGACGGTGTAATAGCAGATTTTTATGTAACCGAAAAAATGCTGCAGTATTTTATTCATAAAGTTCATGAAAGTAAGTATTTTTTGCGTCCAAGTCCTCGAGTTTTAGTTGGGGTTCCATGTGGTTCCACTCAAGTAGAAAGACGAGCTATTAAAGAATCTGCTTTGGGGGCTGGTGCACGCGATGTTTATTTAATTGAAGAGCCGATGGCCGCTGCAATTGGAGCTGGTTTACCGATTGAAAAAGCTAATGGTTCTATGGTTGTCGATATTGGTGGTGGCACCTCAGAGGTGGCAATTATTTCTTTAAGTGGCATTGTGTATTCAGAATCGGTAAGAATAGGTGGCGACCGTTTTGATGAAGCTATTATAGGTTACGTAAGACGTAATTATGGAAGCTTAATTGGTGAAAGCACTGCGGAACGTATTAAGCAAGAAATCGGCACGGCATATCCAGGAAATATAGTGCGCGAAATAGAAATTAGGGGTCGTAATATTGCTGAAGGAGTTCCTCGTAGTTTCACCTTAAATAGTAATGAGATTTTAGAAGCGCTACAAGAACCACTAGC
>CAZMGW010000074.1:0-3530 GCA_964565935.1 uncultured Coxiellaceae bacterium | reverse complement strand
CTCATGGCGCCCTAAAACAATATCGTCTCGGGTGCATATGCTGCGCGATGCATGGGTGGTGAGCAATAGCGTGAAGAATGAGAAAAAATAATCAATAGCTGTAGGTGGAATATGCCAATTTACGAATATAAATGTAAAAAGTGTGGTCACGAGTTTGAGCAGTTGCAAAAAGTGACGGATAAGTTGTTGCAGACATGTCCGGAATGTGGAAAAAAGAGCTTAGTAAAGCTGGTTTCTAATACCAGTTTCCAGTTAAAAGGCACTGGGTGGTATGTCACTGATTTTAAGGATAAAACACCTCCAAAAGAAAAAAGCACCACTGCAACAAAAACCGACAAAAAAGAGACGGTAACAAAGGACAACGCAAAAACTAGCGAAAATCCTAAAAAAGAAGAAAGCAAATAAAAAATCCGCAAGAGGACTATTTTGCATTATTAATTCCATGGTAGAGTTTAGCCAGTTAACATTATAAGAGATCTTTATGCGCACCCATTATTGCGGTCAAGTTGAGAAAAAAATGATCAATCACGAGGTCAAACTTTGTGGTTGGGTTAATCGTATTCGTAATCACGGCAAGGTGATTTTTATCAATCTGCGCGATCGTGAAGGGATTGTGCAGGTTGTGGTTGAAGAAGAGAACCAAGAGTTATTTAATCTTGCCGCCAAGATTCACAATGAGTACGTTTTGGCAGTGCACGGTAAAGTGCGTGTCAGGCCTGAAGGGTTGGTTAATTACGATATGCCTACCGGTGAAATTGAAGTGGTGGCATCAGATATCGAAATTCTTGCTAAATCCGAAGCGCTGCCTTTTAACATTGATAACTATCAGGAAGTCAGTGAGGAGCTGCGTCTTAAATATAGGTATTTAGACTTGCGGCGTCCTGAGATTGGCGAGAAGTTGATTTTTCGGTCTAAACTCATAAAAAAAATTCGCCAATATTTCGACGATTTAAATTTTATTGAAGTTGAAACTCCGATTTTAACCAAAACCACCCCTGAGGGCGCGCGAGATTTTTTAGTGCCAAGCCGTAATGGTCCTGGTCAGTTTTATGCGCTGCCGCAGTCTCCTCAGATTTTTAAACAATTATTGATGGCTGGTGGATTAGATCGCTATTATCAGATCGCCCGCTGTTTTCGCGATGAGGATTTACGCGCGGATCGTCAGCCCGAGTTTACTCAGTTGGATGTGGAGCTTTCATTTACTGACGAAGAAGAGATCATGCGTATTCATGAGGAGTTGATTCGACAGGTGTTTGCTCAGTTGTTAGAAGTGGCTCTTCCGCAGCCATTCCCAAAATTAACGTTTAAGCAAGCCATGGAAAAGTACGGGGTTGACAAGCCGGATCTGCGTATTCCTTTGGAGTTGGTTGACGTTGCTGATCTGGTTGAAGATTGCGGTTTTGAAGTGTTTGCACGTGCAGCGAAAAATCCCGAGTACCGTGTGGCAGCGCTGAAACTTCCGGGCGGAGCGAAGCTTTCACGCAAGCAGCTTGATGGCTATACCGAATTTGTTGCTATTTACGGTTTGAAAGGGTTGGCACATATAAAAATTAATGACCGTGCGCAGGGAATGGCAGGTTTGCAATCGTCGATTTTGAAGTTCTTGAGTCCGGAAATTGTAGAGAGCCTTTTAGAGCGTCTCCAGGCGGCGAACGACGACATCATTTTCTTTGCTGCAGACGATGCAAAAATAGTAAACGAGGCGTTGGGTGCTCTGCGCGTGAAACTCGGGCATGATCATGGTTTGGTAGAAAAAGGTTGGCAGCCACTTTGGGTGGTTGATTTTCCGATGTTTGAAAAAACGGAGAATGGCTGGACTTTTATGCATCATCCGTTTACTTCGCCAGTCAGTACCAATCCAGAAGAGGTTGTTGCTGATCCAGGTAGCGTGATGGCACGAGCCTATGATTTGGTGCTTAATGGCACCGAACTTGGTGGCGGTTCGATTAGAATTAACAATCGTGAAATGCAAATGGCGATATTTAAAATTTTGGACATGAGTAACGCTGAAGATAATTTTGGTCATTTGATTGAAGCGTTCAAATATGGTTATCCGCCGGAAGGTGGTTGCGCTTTGGGAATTGACCGCATGGCGATGTTGATGACGGGCGCAAAATCGATTCGTGATGTGATTGCTTTTCCGAAGACTCAAACTGGTGCATGTCCTTTAACTCAAGCGCCGTCGGGGGTTTCAGAGGGGCAGTTAAAAGAGTTGGGGATAAAGTTTAATCGTCCTAATGGTGTATAATTGCTTAATTCGCGCATCTGTGTGCACCATTCGACGATTTGGAGGGGATTGTTTTTTTTGTTCTACAGATATTTTATTTCGCTCCTGCGGAGCTTGGGGTTGACACATGGCAACCTTAACCCAGGCCTGCGCCGCAAAAAACGCGGCTTAGCCTGGGCTGGTGAAGCCTATAGCTCCTTCGGAGCATAATTGAATATTTTATTTTGGTTTTTGGGTAGTTGAGGCTTATATCGTGGCAGAATTGTTGTTTTGTTTTTTGAATTATTTCCGCAGAGTATTTAAATTCAGCTTCGCAGGAGCAAAAGGCTTCACCAGCCCAGCCTAAGGCGAGCTTTGTTCGCCGCAGGGCTGGGTGTGATGTAAATTAAGTTAAAAGCCCTGAAGGGGCGTGATAGTAGTTTATGTGTAAATAAAAGATCTAGGAGACAAACATGGCAGGTCACAGCAAATGGGCTAACATCAAACACCGCAAGGGCAAACAAGATGCGGTGAAGGGAAAAATATTTACGAAGCTGATTCGAGAAATCACCGTTGCTGCACGCCAAAGCCCAGATATCGGAACAAATTCGCAATTGCGGCTTGTGGTGGATAAGGCTCTCTCGCACAACATGCCGCGCGATACGATTGATCGTGCAATTAAACGTGGTGCCGGTAGTGATGACGATTCAAACGTGGAAGAAATTTTTTATGAGGGTTACGGCGCGGGAGGCACTGCCTTTTTAGTTCATTGTCTAACCGATAATCGTAATCGAACGGCCGGGGAAGTTCGTCACGCGTTTACCAAACATGGAGGCAATCTTGGTACAACCGGATCTGTTGCTTACCTGTTCAAACAAAGAGGTCTGCTCTGTTTCCCGCCTAAAAGCGACGAAGATAAAATTATGCAGGTTGCATTGGATACCGCCGAAGATATTTCTACCCACGACGATGGTAGTATCGATGTTTACACCACACCAGAAAACTTTTCCAAAACCAAAGAAGCTTTGGAAAAAGCAGGGTTTACTCCAATCGTGGCTGAGGTTTCTATGATTGCGGTAACTCAAGCTGCATTAGATAAAGAAACTAGCGAAAAGGTTATGAGCTTGGTTGATGCTTTGGAAGAATTAGATGATGTACAAAACGTATATTTTAATGCGGATGTTTAAAGTCAATTTATTACCCACAAGTATGGGATAATTGGTGAGACAGGATTAAAAATGGGTGGAATAATTTAACGGGTAGGTAAGCTCAAAAACGTTCCGAAGGAAACGTAAGATCTATAGCCTGGGGTGACCGAGCCACA
>CAZMGW010000073.1:0-3826 GCA_964565935.1 uncultured Coxiellaceae bacterium | reverse complement strand
TAATTATTTTGATTTTTCTCTTTACATAAGACGGGAGTCCATATACAGGGCTGGGGGCGAGATCAGGATAAATCCGAGCTACGAAGTAGCGAAATAAAATTCAGATTGCAACAGTCCCAAAAACTATAGCGCCTGAAACCGACCCGCAAACTCGACGGGGATCTCCTCTACAGAATCGACGGAGGTCTCCTCCACAGCGCTGAGGCACAAACGATTAAATTTTCGTTGGTTGTCCGGAAATTTAAGCCACTGAGCCTGTTGTTTTTGAATCTTGTCCAAATACTCGCGCGCATCCGCGAATTCTTCTCTATTACAAAGCACCGTAGCAATCTCAAAATACAACTCAGCAACACTATGACCCGACTCTCTAAACCAGTCGGCGAATTCCTCTTGTCGCGCAAGAAGGATCTCGAAATAACGAGCCGCGTATTCATCGTGCTCCCCGGTATTCTGCATAGCTTTGCCGTAAAGATAATATAGTTCGGCGCGATTGGCTGGGGTAGCAAGCCATATTATGTGTTGCTTTACCTCTATACCAACAACCTCTTCTAAACAACTCTGTGCACTATCGAAGTCCCCTGTGAGAACCAAAGCCCTCCCGCTATAATAATACAGCTCGAAAAAATTGTTTTGGATAGCAAACCATGCGGCATATCGCTCCTGGTTGTTAATAATCTCATCGAAATCACCAATCGCACCGTTTATCTCTTCGTTTGCGCCCCCAGCCGCAAGCTTGGCCCTTCCTCTATAAAAATACAACTCCGCTGTAAAAGCTGAGCGCGCAAACCAATCGCTAGCAATAACATACTGATCATGTTCGCGGTCATCAACAGTCCTGTTAAAAATACTTTTTTTAGGCCCGCTGTATTCTTTTCTTTTTTGCGCCTGAACTAATCCCTTATGGTAATGTTTGTAATATTTTTTGAGACAATGCCGATGCCGGAAGCTATGCCCTTCGGGATAGTGCTGTGGATCCCTGAGCCACTCAATCTCTTTTTCTCCCAAGCTAAGGGCCTCGTTAAAGTGCTCCAAGGCGCCTTTGGCATCTCTAACTTCATTTAATAAGACCACCCCTTGTTTATAATGTTCTTCTGCTGTCATGCTGCACCAAGCATCTGCGCTAAAACATAACGATGTACAGCATATTGATGCGATAAGCATTGCTTTGGATAATCTTTGCAGCATTTTGTTTTCCTCTTTTTTAAAAATTAATTATTTGGAACTGGCCTGCTTGTTGTTTTTATTTTCCCCCTCGGGCTGACGGAGTTTTTATGAGCTTAGCAGATTTTTATTAAGGAATTCTTAAATGACCTTGGAGGATTTGAAAAAAATTAGAATTGATGGCACGCCCTAATCAAACCAACCGTAACGTATGCGTCGCGATCATCAACTCTTCGTCGGTGGGAATAACATGAATTGAAAGAAGGCTTTCGGGGTGATTGATGCAAATCGCTTTTTGCCGATTTTTTTCTGGGTCGATTTTTGCGCCAAGCCACGCGGCACGTTCGCAAATTTTTTCACGAATCGTCGCTTCGTTTTCACCGATGCCCGCGGTAAAAATTAAGCCGTCCAATCCTTGCATTTCAGCGGCCAACGTCCCGATCCAACCGCCAACACGATAAACAAATAAATCGATCGCAAGTTTTGCGTCTGGGCTGTCTGAAGCCAAAAGTACGCGCATGTCTGAACTAACCCCCGAAACACCAAGAAGGCCAGACTCTTTGTAAAGCAATCTCTCCAAACGCTTGTGATCCATCTGGTAATGCTGCATCAAATAAAGAATGGCACCAGGATCAAAACTCCCCGTCCGCGTCCCCATCGGCAACCCATCAAGCGCAGAAAAACTCAAAGACGTCGTAAAACTCTTGCGATTCATCACGCCGCACATGCTCGTCCCTTGACCAAGGTGCAGAATAATAATTTTGCCGTCGGCTTTTTTCGGCGGCAGATATTTATCGAATTGCGAAACAACATATTCATATGAAAGACCATGAAAACCATAGCGCCGCACCCCTTCATCCGTAAGCCATTTGGGAATGGCAAACAACTGGGTTAGCTCGTTACAAGTGGTATGAAACGCGGTATCAAAACAGGCGACTTGCAAAATCTCGGGGAACTCGGCACCCAGAACTTCAATCCCTTTTAAATTATAAGGCTGATGCAATGGCGCAAGCGAGTTGAGAGTTTTGAAAAAGGCGAGAGACTCGGCGTCAACGATAGTCGCGGTTCGATATTTCATCGCCCCATGAATAACCCTATGACCCGCAGCAACTATTTTAATTTCGGTTTTTTGTAAATATTCCAAAAGCGCATTGATGGCAAATTCATGCGGATTAGCGTCTTCGGCAAGCTTAAAAACTTCTTCATGAACAACCACGCCAGCGGAATTTTTCAACTTCAAGTGCGGTGTGGTGCTCATTATATGATCAACCACGCCGCCATAGATCTTAACTAACTTTTTCTCTGTACAAGAAAAAACCGCGAATTTTATGGTCGAAGAACCAACGTTTAGTGTGAGAATTGCCTGCATAAGTTTTGGCTCTAACTACGAACATATTTCGCCAACATACACGACCCTGCGCGCACGGCGGCACTAGCCGAACGACTCGTCAACACCACAGGAACCTTTGCACCCAAAACTATCCCGAGCCCCGTCGCGCCCGCAAAATAATCAAGCGCCTTCATCAAAATATTTCCAACCTCAATATTCGGCACCACCAAAATATCCGCGTCGCCGCCAACTTGAGTTACAAATTTTTTGTTTTTAACTGACGCTTCAGAAATCGCTAAATCAAACGACATCGGCCCCTCAACAATCCCGCCCTTTATTTCCCCAGCAGCTGCCAGTTTAACCAGCTCCACACACTCCGTCGTATTTGGAATGCGCGGATTAATATTTTCAACCGCAGAAAGAAGCGCAACTTTTGGTTTAGCAATCCCAAGCTTAATCGCCAGATCAATTGCGTTTTGGATGATGTCCTTTTTTTCAGCAAAAGTCGGAAAAGTATTCAGCGCCGCGTCGGTCATGATCAACAATTTTTTATACGCCGGCACATCGTACACCTGACATTGAGACATCCGCCGCTCGGTCCGCATCCCACCATCGCGCCGCACGATCAAGCGCATAAACTCGTCTGAGTGCAAACTGCCTTTGATGATCGCCTGAGCTTCGCCACTTTGAACCAGCTTGATCGCCTCCTCCGCCGCTTTTTCTTCCGGAACGTCGATCATGCGATAACCAGAAATATCCTTGCCGATCTCTTGCGCAATTTTTTTAATTTTTGCGTTTTCGCCAATCAAAATCGGAATAATATTTTTTTGCTCGGCGGCAAGAATCGCCCCCTCAAGCGCCACAGCAGATTCTGGGCAGATCACCGCCGCTGGTATCGGGTTTAAAGCTTGTGCTCGTTGAAATAGCGCGTCTAATTTTGATTGGTTTGGCATAAATGGCTCCTTGAAAAAAAACAGTTTTTTCCCTCCGTAAAACGGCTCGGGATTAATCCACAACGTCAGATTACAATATGTTGATTAAATTAACAACAATTGGGCTTTTGTGGAGCTTGGCTGATTTCAACTTTCACATTTTTCACCAGCTAATATTATTAGCATATCTGCATAAAGAGCAAGCAGAAGAGATTATTTTATTGTCATTCTCATCGCATGAAAATTTTTACAAAAAAAGACTGTTGCAATCCGAAACGTGCTCCGGTAGCCGCAGGCTTTAGCCTGTTGAAACCTCCCCAAATTCTCGCAAACTAAAGCTTGCGCCTACCGGAAAAACAACCAAATATCAGACAATAATTTTAAATTTATTCCCCGCGGCTTG
>CAZMGW010000072.1:2233-4131 GCA_964565935.1 uncultured Coxiellaceae bacterium | reverse complement strand
TATAGCTTGGGGTGACCGAACCGCGAAGAGCGGTGAAGGGAACCCCAAGAAGATTGCCCCCGATATTTCAAGCCCTGTAGGGGCGCGACAAATTATTTTGTGGGATAATTTCCTTGTAATTGTTCCCTCATAGAACTCGCACAATGAACCCTTTCAGATAATCGGTTTCGGTAATTGCTGGGTGTACGGGGTGATCTTGTGCTTGATGCAGTTGTTCGATTACAGTCGCATTTCGATTTTCTTGTAACATTGCTTGGCGCAACACATCAAGCAACATGTCGCGAGATAAGTGTAGTGAGCATGATGTGGTAATTAGTATCCCGCTTGGCTGTAAAATTTTTAATGCCAAACGATGCAGGCGCAAATAGGCGTTGGTGCCGATTTCGATGTCTTTGCGTCGTTTAATAAATGCTGGTGGATCTAGAATGATCACGTCAAATAGTTTTTGCGATGTGCGCAAGTCTTTTAAAGCTTGAAAGGCATCAGCACAAATTGTTTCAATTTTGTTGCCAAGGCCATTTAATTCAGCATTTTGTTTTAATTGATTTAACGCGAACTCAGAGGCATCAACACAAGCAACACTTTGAGCGCCATACACGGCAGCGTTGATACCAAAACCGCCACTATAACTGCAAACATCAAGCACGCTTTTATCTTTAACATAAGGAGCTAAGCATGCACGATTGTTGCGTTGGTCATAAAACCACCCAGTTTTTTGCCCTTCTTTTATTGCAGCAATGAAACGGATGTTGTTTTCTTCGAGTTCAACTTGCTCTGGTGGTTCTCCATAGGCTGTCTCGATGTAATTGGGTAAATTCTCAGTGGCGCGAATAGAGCTACTGTTACGCCACAAAATAGAGGAAGGGTCGAGTACATGAACCAAAGCTTCCACAATCAGCTCTTTAAGATTTTCCATTCCGGTGGTATTTAATTGCGCAACTAAAACATTATTAAAACGATCGACCACGAGCCCCGGTAGTTGGTCGCTTTCGCCAAATATCAAGCGGTAAAACGGTTTGGTAAAGCAAAGCTTACGGAGCGCAAGTGCTTGTTTAATTCTGGAGATAAAAAAAGCGCAATCTATTTTTTCTTGTGGGTCCAGCGTTAATAAGCGCACGCAAAGCAGGGTATTGGGGTTGATGTAACCAACGCCCAAATCTTTATTGCGCGCAGTTTTGATTGTTATCAATTCACCTGGGTGGAAATTTTTTAGCGGTGAAACCTTGGTGTCTATTTCATTGCTATAGATCCACAAATGGCCTGCTAGCAGGCGCCGTTCTTCGTTTTTTTTTAAGAAAACAGAGTTCATGGTTTAATGCCAATATAAAGATCAAATACTGCGTTATGATGGTTTTGTGCGCGTTCGTCATAAATTTCAAAATCAGTATGATAGCTTCTTTGCCCACCCAACTCCTGGGGTGTCATTTTCCAGACTTGTTGCCACGCGTTTATAACTATTTCAGGTATTACCCCGGGGTCGCTGGTAAGCTTTGCGTAGTTTTGTACAGGTACAGTTATTTTAGAGAATTCTTCGGGCAGGTCCACAGCAAAAGCAGTCACTTCTTCCCCGATAAAATAAGTGTAATCTCCAGTGAAATCACTTTCATAATCAGTATAAACACAATAAGTTGTGCCTGGGTTTTTGCGGTACGCAATTTTTTCCCACAATCCTCCGCGAAAATATTGCATCGCTGTCGCTTCGATTTTGGCTGTAGTTGGGTTCATTTCGGATGCATTATTAGTTCTTGTTTGAATGCCAACTAATTTAATTTCTGGCAGGGTTGTTATTATTTTTTGCATCATAGCGCTCCTTAGGTTAATAGAACCATTCTTATAACAATTCTGCTCCGTAGGAGCTATAGGCTTCACCAGCCCAGCCAAAGGCGCGTTGTTTGCGC
>CAZMGW010000072.1:0-2223 GCA_964565935.1 uncultured Coxiellaceae bacterium | reverse complement strand
AGGGCTGGGTCAAATGTGGAAAGTAACCCCAAGCTCCGAAGGAGCGAAATAAAATCAGTTCTTAAACACAATCCGTATCGGCGTTCCCGACAAATCCAAAGATTCTCGATAAAATCTTTCTAAATAGCGGCGATAGTTTTCTGGCAGATATTCAGTGCGTGTGCCATGGATAATAATAGTTGGTGGATTATGGCCACCAATGTGAGCATAGCGTAATTTTACTTCTTGACCACGGGCGAGAGGTGGTTGAAAGTTATCAACAGCCCTTTCTAAAATCTTGGTTATTTGTGTGGTTTTTAACTCTTTGGTAGCACTGAGATACGCTTTGTTGATGGCGCTGAATAAATCGCCGACCCCAGTGCCATGCAGTGCTGAAATGAAAAGAATTTTTGCAAAAGCAAGAAAAGTTAAGCGGCGATCAAGTTCGCTTTTGATTTTTTCGCGTTGTAGCATTGGGAGGTTGTCCCATTTATTCACCGCAATGACCAAAGCCTTCCCCGCGTCCAAAACAAAGCCGAGCAACCTTAAATCTTGGTCAGTAATATTTTCGGTGGCATCAATCACGAAAACCACGACGTTAGTCGCCTCAATCGATTGTAACGCCTTGATCACGGAAAACTTTTCAATACGTTCTTTTACTCTGCCACGACGTCTAATCCCGGCGGTATCGATCAACACATAATCTTTGCCGCGACGATTAAAGTTAATAAAAATGCTGTCGCGAGTTGTGCCCGGTTCGTCATAAACGATGACCCGCTCCTCACCTAAAATGCGATTGACGAGGGTTGATTTGCCAACGTTAGGACGGCCGACAAATGCAATTTTGATTGCTCCTTCGGGGATTGCCGGAGCTGGTATTTGCTCTATTTGAGGTAGTTTTATCGAGAGTGTGTCTATTAGCTCATCAATGCCAATGTTATGTTCGGCAGAGATCGCCAAGGGTTCGCCTAAACCCAAATTATAAAAATCAGCCGGCGCCGTTTCGTAGTCCTGGCCATCCATCTTATTGGCAACGACAAGAACTGGTTTGTTTAATTTGCGAAGTTTGTGCGCTAAAGTTTCATCAGCTCCAGTGCGCCCACTTTTTGCATCAACTAAAAATAAAATTATTTGGGCTTCTTCAAGAGCTAATTGTGCTTGTTCTTCCATTAAAACTTCAATTGGAGTGTTAGCCTCGCCAATGCCGCCGGTGTCGATGATGATGACATTTTGGTCGTTGATTTTTATGATGCCATATTGGCGATCACGCGTGAGCCCGGGCATATCGCCGACCAAAGCGTTGCGGGTGTGGGTAAAACGATTGAATAGGGTCGACTTTCCAACATTAGGACGGCCTACGATAGCGATGCTTGATGACATTTTTAAACCTCTTTCTAAACCTGCGTCTTGTTACATATTACTGCGTTGCGCGCTTACTCGCAATGCTCATTTACCAAAAAGTAAACTCCACTTGCTCGCAAGCGTGCGCCTTGTACTATGTAAAAATACTTGGTTTCAAAAGAGGTTTACTCTATTACATCTGCTGTGTACTTTTCGATTTTAATTGTTTCTGACCAATAGTTTGCTGGCAATCCAGCTTTTTGTTTTAGGTGTTGCAAAAATAGTTCTGGTGTTGGTAAGGATTCCCATACTGCCGGTAAAAAAGTTCCACGGTAACCTCGATCGGATAAAATTAAACCATCAACTCCCGGTCGAATCTGTTTAAGCAGATCCTCTTCCGAAGCAAAAGACACGCCCTCAGGTTTAGACAAAACTGAAATGTGTTTGGTGATGTTTGGGTATTCGTCAACGGTTAATGGGTAAAATCTTGGATCGCGAAAGGCTGCCGAATAAGCATTTTGTGCCACATCTTGAATCAGCGGTTGATAAGCCTCAAGCGAACCAACACAGCCACGCAATTGGCCATTAATCTCAAGCGTGACAAAGCTTGCCCCAGGCGCACGTAGTTTTTCTGGATAATCTTCGGGCTTAACCTTTAAAACCCGATGATTTTCAAGGCCAAACTTAATGGCATTATCCGCCGTGTCTAATATAAGCTGTTTTTCTTGTGGGGTGTAAGTGCTCATAAATTTATTTTTCTAATATTATACTAATTTATGTCTAATAGCCGCAGATTTTGACTAAACTCCCTGTAGCGCAGCGTGTGCATCCGAGACGATATTGTTTTAGGGTGCTATGAGCCATGGATGGCGAATGCAAGCCCACACGGAAGTGTATTTACGG
>CAZMGW010000071.1:0-4180 GCA_964565935.1 uncultured Coxiellaceae bacterium | reverse complement strand
GATTCCAGCTTCCATGCCTTGATGTTAAGATAATAATCCATCGCACAGCAAAGAGCACCACCCAAGCATGAAGCAAGCTTTGGCAAACATCTTAATCTGATGAGGAAATATGAAAATAATTAATCAATCCTGGGAATGGCTACAAAAACCGGTTCAACCATTAAAAATAGCTGAACAAGCCGGCCGCACCTGTTACAAATCGGAAAATCGCATTACCAAAGATTCAGCAGAAAAATTTGTCGAAATGATCTTAAAGCTCGGGCACGAGACCGTAATCGAACACGTAAGCGCTTCGATTCGCCTAATCACAAATCGCGGCGTAACGCACGAACTAGTCCGCCACAGAATGGCAAGCTACTCGCACGAAAGCACACGCTATGTGCGCTATAGCGGCGAAGTTGAGTTTATACGCCCTGTTTGGTGGAGCGATCCAAAATATTCAGAAGCCCAAAAGAACAATTGGTTAGAAGCGATGGAACAAGCTGAAAAATTCTATTTAAAAGCTTTAGAGGCTGGGGACAAGCCAGAACAAGCACGAGAAGTCTTGCCTCATGCGTTAAAAACAGAAATTGTGGCAACTGCAAATCTTCGCGAATGGCGCCATATTTTTGATCTGCGTTGCTCGCCCAAAGCCCACCCACAAATGCGCGCTTTAATGCTCGATTGCCTCAAGGGATTTGCCAAGGAAATTCCAGTGGTGTTTGATGATTTGGTGAAGAAATATGCATAAATATCTTCAACTTATGCCTGTGCTCTTTCTCTAGCATTTACTGATAACGCCAAAGTTTCTATTGACAATAGCAACTATGCACTGTAAGTTAGCATTATCAATAGAAACTTTTGAGCCACACCACCCATGGAGCGACAACAGCTAAGACAAATCATAATTGATCAGCATCAGCTAAATTTGCCAGAAAATTTTATTGCTAGAAATGTACATGATGAGCTAGAAGCATTACAAAAAACCAAACAAATTCTGGTGATAACTGGAATTCGCCGTTCTGGAAAATCCACCCTATTACAGGAAATACGCTATCACACTAAAGAAAAAAATTATTATTTTAATTTTGATGATGATCGCTTAACCAACTTCAATCTAGCAGATTTTGAATTATTACTTGAGTTATTTGTCGAATTATATGATGTAGAAAAAACGGTTTATTTTGATGAGATCCAAAACATTCCTGAGTGGGAACGCTTTGTCCGTAGGATACATGATCAAGGCTATAAAATTTATATAACAGGCTCTAATGCAACGATGTTTAGTCAGGAGTTGGGTACACGGTTGACCGGACGTTATATAAAAATTGAATTATATCCTTTTTCATTTGCAGAGTATGTCAATTGGCAAAAACCAGAATTACTGGCTGACACGCAACTTACTTCCACACAAAAAGCGCAGCTGCAAAATCTATTTGCTGGTTTTTATGAAAACGGTGGATTCCCTGAATTTTTAATTCTAAAAAACAAATCCTATTTACAAAATTTATTTGAGAGCATTCTCTATCGCGATATTATTGTACGTTTTGGTGTCAATGAACGCGCGGCGAAAGAGTTGGCTGTTTTTTTAGCCAGCAATATTAGCAGTAATATTACCTATAACTCGTTGCGCAAAACCCTGGGTTTAGCAAGCGCTACTACTGTTGCCGATTATTGCAGCTATTTATCTAATAGCTACTTATGCTTTTTTGTAAATCGCTTTTCTTACTCCTTAAAAGAACAAATTCATTATGCTAAAAAAACTTATTTTATCGATCAAGCCCTTGCCAAAGCAGTAGGCTTCCGCAGTAGCGATGACTTTGGAAAAACTCTAGAAAATATTGTTTTCTTAGAACTTAAGCGCTGCGCTTGCGAAATCTATTTCCACAAACAACAATACGAATGCGATTTTGTATTAAAACAAGGAACAAAAATCGTAGCAGCACTACAAGTATGTCTGTCGCTGCGAAATGCAGTAACCAAAAAGCGCGAACTACAAGGATTAATTGAAGCCATGGAAAACTACGGCTTAACCCAAGGATTTATTCTAACTAAAGATGATAAAATTTCTACTGAACAACTACATCACAATAACAACGATTACACCATACACGTTATACCAATATGGCGGTGGTTATTGAGTAAGAACCACAAAGCAGGTCATTTGGTTTCAAGCCTGAATGAAATGGTCTTGGCTTAAAATTCGAGAAAAAGTTACAACTCACTCAGCATCATTAGTCAAACGCAACTTTTCCAAAAAGTGCAGCAACACACTTAAAACCAACCCTACTAAAGTGGCCAATGACACGCCCGTTAACTGGACGGTACCAAGTTGAAAAGCCGCCCCACTAACACCGATTATAAAAACCACTGAGCTCAAAACCAAATTCGTGGTTTTACCGTAATCGACCTTTTCTTCAACCACGTATCTAATACCGGCGACGGCAATTACCCCGAACAAAAATAGACTTATTCCACCCATTACCGCAGTAGGAATTGATTGAATCAAAGCGGTGATCTTACCGATAAAGGCGATTGTTATCGACAACAAAGCCGCGCCACCGATCACCCAAACGCTATAAACCCGCGTAATAGCCATCACACTTATATTTTCACCGTAAGTGGTATTTGGTACCGAGCCAAACATCCCTGCGATTATAGTAAAAAATCCATTACCAAACAAAGATCTATGCAACCCAGGGTCTTTGGCCAAATCTTTATGCACGATGTGCTGGGTCAACATGAAGTGACCGATATGCTCCGAAATCACCACAAATACTGCAGGGATAATTATAATAATGGCATCAAGATCAAATTGCGGCGCACTGAAATTAGGCATGGCGATAAAGCTGGCTTCTGAAACCATACTAAAATCCACAACACCCAGCATTAGCGCAACAAAGTAACCAACTAAAATGGCAATTAACACGGGTATAACCGCGAAAAACTTTCGAAACAAGATGGCGCCAAATACCGCCACAAAAAAAGTAATCATGGAAACAACAACGGTTTTCGTTACATACACATCATTATCAACAACTAGCCCCGCCATATTTGCAGCTGTGCCGGCAAGGCCTAAACCAATTAAAGCAATAATTGGTCCAATCACGGCTGGGGGAAAAACCACATTCAACCAGTTACTTCCAAAAAATTTTATTATTAAAGATATGATCACAAGGATTAAACCTGATGCGATAAAACCACCCAAGACCATGGGATAATTTGCTGCCCACAATGCCTTGTCAGATCCTAAAACTATCAATACCGGGGGAATAAAAGCAAAACTAGAACCCAAAAAGGCCGGTACTTTACCCTTACAAATTATGAGATAACCCAGGGTTCCAATACCATTCATTAGCAACACGATCGCGGGGTTAATTCCAAAGAGGGCGGGAACCAAAACTGAAGCCCCAAACATGGCGAATAAATGTTGAACGCTCAGCGGTAACCCCAATAAAAAAGAGACTTTCTCGTCGACTTGAATCACTCTGCGGCTCATTTTATCCACCCGTTATAAATTTACTTTCCGTAATATAGCCCAAGTTACAGATATTATCTAGCCTCTTGAGATCACTCGCCTGGTTTTAGTTGTTTTAGGTGCTAAACATAATGATAACGGCAAGATAACAACTGTATGGTTTTGCGCTCAATCCTATATACGATTCTATGCTCCTTATTTATGCGACGAGACCAACAGCCAGAAAACTCATACTTTAGTGGTTCCGGCTTTCCTATTCCGGTAAAAGGTGTTTTTTTTATAGAGGATATAAGCAATAAAATTCTCTCAACTATTTTTTTATTGTGCTCAACCCAATAATCAAAATCTTCTTTAAAAGCGGAGGTGAATTCCACGTTCATTTTATAAGCTCATCTAATGGAAATACTTTTCCCTTGTGTGCTTGTTTTATAGATTTTTCTAAATGCCTTTTGTTTGCTTCCGAACGCATCAAGTATGCAGTTTCATCCATGGATTCATACTCGCTCATCGATATTATAACAGCGCGTTCTCCATTTTTACGACTGATATATACAGGCACATTGTCTTCGCAAACCGTTGATAAAATACTGGCTAAATTTTGTCGCGCTTCACTGTAAGATACTTCTTTCATTTTTTACCCCTTCTTGTTGTACAGTTTTATTGTACGATGAAGGCGTGGAATGTCAAGCCGCTGATTATCTTCGATGTGTCTTTTTTATTTGG
>CAZMGW010000070.1:0-4362 GCA_964565935.1 uncultured Coxiellaceae bacterium | reverse complement strand
GTGGAAGTGCAGTAATGCATGTAGCTAACCAGTACTAATTGATCGTGTGGTTTGATCATACAACCTCAAATGGTTTTGTTTGAAAAAATTTATGCTGAACCCAATCATCGAATGTTAATAGCAAGTACAAAGATTTCTTTATGTAACGATTTCCTGGTAGTTTGAGCGAGCGGGAACCACCTGATCCCATTCCGAACTCAGTAGTGAAAACGCTCAGCGCCGATGATAGTGTGAGGTCTCCTCATGTGAAAGTAGGTCGCTGCCAGGATTAAAAATTCAAAACCCTTAGTTGGGTCTTCCAGCTAGGGGTTTTTTATTGTAGTACAATTTGTGTTATTTTTTGTCAATTTTGAATGCGATTTTTTAAATTTTTATAAGCTAAATTAGCAATTATAATTTAATAACATATATAGATTTTTATTGCTTCAATAGATCCTTTCTGGTATAAACGCGGGTCTACGCAGTGGAGAAAACTATGGCTCAAGTATGTCACATAACCGGTAAACGCCCCAGAGTCGGCAATACGGTGTCGCACGCCAACAAAAAGGCAAAACGACGATTTAACATTAATTTACACACCAAGCGCTTTTGGCTCGAAGAACAAAAACGCTTTATTAAACTTCGCGTTTCTACCCAAGGCATGCGAATTATTGATAAAGTTGGTCTCGAGAAAGTTTTGGGAAATCTTGCAAAATATCGTGATGATATCGAAGGGTAACATTTATGGCCTCTAAAGTACGTGAAAAAATAAAATTAGTTTCAACTGGTAAAAAGAAGGATGGTAAACCCACCAAAACTTTTTACACCACCTCAAAAAACAAACGCCAAACTACTGAAAAAATCAACATTAAAAAGTTTGATCCTAAAGCTTTTAATGCCGAAAACGGAAAATCCGGCGCCCACGTCATCTTCAAAGAAGATAAAATCAAATAGCCAAGTCCGGCCGTTATAATAAATTGTTAAATTCCGCTCTGTAGGTGCGGGTTCTTCTTCGGCCGCTGTTATAAAAATAAAAACAATTCTGCCCCGAAGGGGCTATAGGCTTCACCAGCCCAGCTAAGGCTTGCGAAGCAAGCCGCAGGGCTGGGTAAGAATGTTCAGAATATACCCCAGCTCTGTAGGAGCGAAATAAATGCCAGAACTGCCTGAAATTGAGACTATCTATCGCGGAATTGAACCGGCAATTTTAAACCAAAGAATCAGTGCTGTTGTGGTGATAAATCACCAACTCCGCTGGCCGATACCAAAAAAATTGCCGCAAGTCTTGACTGGTCAACACATAAAAGCGATCCAGCGACGAGGCAAATATCTTTTATTAAAGACCCAAACCGGCACTTTAATCATCCACCTGGGCATGTCGGGCAACCTGCAACTTAAACCCCAAAATCACACCCTTGCCAAACACGAGCACGTCAATATTGTTTTTTCCAATGGGTTAGCGCTTTGTTACATAGATCCTCGCCGTTTTGGGGCGATTCTTTGGACAGATAAAGACCCATTGCAGCACAAATTGTTGAAAAATCTCGGGCCTGAGCCCCTTGATCGAGATTTTACCGCTAAGCATCTATTTGATCGTGCCAAACGCTGCCACAGTTCGATCAAGCAATTTATTATGAATAGCAAAGTGGTTGTGGGTGTTGGCAATATCTACGCTAACGAGGCCTTGTTCGCGGCTAAAATCAATCCACTTTGCAAAGCTAGCAGTGTTTCCCTCGAGCGCTATCAATTGCTCACCAAAAAAATTAAAGCAATATTGCGTTATGCGATTAAACATGGTGGGACTACTCTGCGGGATTATAGCGATAGCCGTGGCCAAAAAGGATCATTTCAAAATAAATTGAAGGTTTACGGTAGGCAGGGGCAACTGTGTGTTAACTGCAAAACCAAACTAAAGCAGATTCGCCTTGGACAGCGTTCGACTGTGTTTTGTCCGAGCTGTCAGAATCTGGCCATAAAACATTGATTCGTCATTGCGTGGAGCGTTTTTTACGACGAAGCGTCCAGACCGATGCTTTTTTGGGTTGCTTCGCTTACGGTTCGCAATGACGGAAAGATTTTATTTCCGAGGCTGTTAAACCCGTGACAATAGCTATTTTTTCAATGGGGAACCCTTGGTGAAATAGGCTCATAGCAACAGTCCTCAGGGCTTCTTCTTTGCCCTCCAGCAGTCCTTTTTCTTTGCCTTTTTGTAGGCCCTCTTGTAGACCTTTTTGCAAACCCTCTTGCCTAAATTGTTCTGCTCGCCTTGTTTTTCAACGGACTTGAGACGGACTTTAGGCTCAGTCATTACTGACTTGAAGAATCGATCATGGGGAGTGGTTATGTTTTGACTAGACATTAACGGCGCCTAAAAGCACATTTTGTTTGTAACTTAATGCTAATAGACGATCAATATAGTGGCCATACCGGGTTAAATACCGGTTATGGCTTTGTCGGTAGAAAAGATTTTTTTTTCAATGCCTGTTGCACTTCGACAGGCACAAACGCCGAAACATCCCCTCCAAATGATGCGATTTCGCGGATCATGGATGCGGAGATGTAAGCATATTTTTCTGCAGGAGTTAAAAACACGGTTTCGATTTTTGGTTCTAGAACCCGGTTAAGATTGGCTAATTGCAGCTCATACTCATAATCAGATATGGCGCGTAGTCCGCGTAAAATTACCAGCACTCCTTTGGTGCGGGCAAATTCAATGGACAATCCAGAATAAGTACAGATCTCGATATTTTGATGCTTAGCCAAAGCCTCACGCGCAAGCTGTTCGCGCTCAGCTAAAGTAAAAAGGTTGGATTTTTTTTCACTTGCAGCAATAGCCACGATCACTCGATCAAATAGGCGACTTGCGCGTTCAATTAGATCGATATGCCCATTGGTAATCGGGTCAAAGGTGCCTGGGTAAATTATTTGGTTTGGCATTATTCACCTGTATATTCTTTAATTATCTCGTGACGCTTGGTTTCGTCTACTTCTTGGATCAAAGTCCACCACTCGGCTAACTCTTTCACCGGCTCGCCTGCCTGCGCTCGCAGCAACAAAAAGTCGTAAGCGGCTCTAAATTTAGGATGCGCTAATAAATAATATATCTTGCGCTTTTTTTTCTGCGTCAGTTGGTATTGTAGCACCCAAATATCTTTAATTGTAAAAATCAATCTTTGGGGGATTGTAAGACGAATTTTTTGCTGCTTTAGAACGTGTTGCATGGCTTGCTGTAACGCCGCGAATTCATTGGTGTTTTTGTTTTTGCATAAAATTTCTATTTGTTCTTGCACTGGCCACCAGAGTAATACCGCGTACAAAAATGCAGGGTTTATGGTTTTACCTTCACCAATTCTTTTGTCGGTGTTGGTGAAGCCGTGACGCAGCATTGCGGTTGTGATTTTGTGCTTTCCTCCTTTTAGGCTAGCAGCAGCTGAGCCAAACAAAAACGCAAATAAATCATATTGTTGCAATAAATTAAATATTTCTAAAGTTTTGCCGCTACGAAACCACTTCACCACTTCTTCAAATAAGCGCGCTGGTGAAATATTTTCGAGCAATGGGATTAATTCTTTAATTGGTGCTGCAGTGTGTTTTTCGATCGTAAACCCTAGTTTTGCGGCTAATCGTATCGCGCGCAACATTCGTACCGGATCTTCACGATACCTGACCAGCGGATCGCCAAGCATGCGAATCGTTTTGGTTTTTAGATCTTTTATGCCATCAGTGTAATCAATCACCGAGTGGTCTTTAATTCGGTAATAGAGCGCATTTACGGTGAAATCACGGCGCCAAGCGTCTTCCTCGATGGTTCCATAGACGTTATCCCGCAAGAGCATTCCATGTTCTGATTTTTTGTGTTTTTCAGAATTGTGCTCTGCGCCAGCGCGAAAAGTTGCCACCTCGACAATATCTCTGCCAAAACGCACATGTGCTAGCCGAAAACGGCGCCCAATTAAAATGCAATTGCGAAATAATTTACGCACTTGCTCGGGTTGGGCATCGGTCACAATATCAAAATCTTTAGGGTGCAATCCCAATAATAAATCGCGGACCCCGCCGCCAACTAAATACGCTTCGAATCCGGCGTCTTTTAGGCCGTGCAAAACTTTAAGGGCATTTTGACCAATGCTGTCGCAAGAAATTTTATGTTGCGAATGGGGTATTGCCGTTGGTTGCGCACCAACTTTTTTGTGTTTTTTTGCCGAAGACAAAATAATTTTCCCCTTTACTTGAGTAATAACCAATGGTGTTTATAATAGCTGAAAATTGGTTGCGACTAAAATTAAGTTTGTTTCTTGTAATTATTTGATTGTAAATCAATTTTTATCTGCTCCCTTCGTCTAGTGGCCTAGGACGTCGCCCTCTCACGGCGAAAACATGGGT
>CAZMGW010000069.1:0-4394 GCA_964565935.1 uncultured Coxiellaceae bacterium | reverse complement strand
ACTTTTACGTAAATGAGGATCGCAAGAAATAAGGGCAACGAAGCATCAATTTAATCTACGAGTGGTATATTTACAAATGCGCATATCTTTGTTTCAGCTCTGCCTGTTTAGCGTCGTTAAAACGATCAATGGTGCTTAAATATCCGGTGATGCGGCGGATGCGTTTAATTGAGGTGGTGCCGCAAATAGGGCAGGCCTCGTCAATTATGCCGGAATGTCCACAGCCCTCACAAAAATCTACCGGAAAATTTATACCGCCATACCCCATGTTTGCTTCTTTCATGCAGCGCAGCACTTTTTCGACTGCCTCAGCGTTGTTTGCAGGTGGAGAACTAAATTCAATGTAACTAATATGGCCGGCGTTAGCGTACTTGTGATAAGCGCCTTCAATTTTAACTTTATCGTAAATGCTGATTGGGTGGTCAACAGGGACATGAAAAGAATTGGTGTAATATTCTTTGTCCGTAACGCCCTTGATTGAGCCATATTCTTCGCGATCTAATTTTACAAAACGTCCGGATAAGCCTTCAGCCGGAGTTGCAAGGAGGGTGAAGTTTAATTTATAGCGTTCCAGCAGGGCGTCGATTTTTTTGCGCATAAATGCGACTATTTCTTCACCCAAAGCTTGAGCTTCTTTGCTTTCCCCATGATGTTGCCCAATTAAAGAGACCAAGGTTTCAGCTAGTCCAATAAAGCCAATGGAAAGAGTCCCGTGTTTCATTGCTGGTTCGATGGTTTCGTTTTGTTGCAATTTTTCGGAATCTAAATATAAGCCTTGCCCCATTAAAAATGGCATATCGCGTACTTTTAATTTTGCTTGGACGCTGTAGCGATGCAGCAATTGTTCGGCTGCTAATTCGAGGGCAGCGTCGAGTTCTTGGTAAAATTTAGGCAAGTCGCCTTTGGCTTTAATTGCAAGGCGCGGCAAATTTATGGTAGTAAAGCTTAAGTTGCCACGACCATCGCTTACCGCTTGGCCGCACACATTAGCAATGACACGAGTACGGCAGCCCATGTAGCTAACTTGATCGCCAAATTCTTTATTGAAAGTGGAATCCATAAAACTAAAGGTGGGGTTCAGGCGTTGGGTCGCTACGCGGATGGCTAATTGAAATAAATCATAGTTTGGGTCGGTCGGATTGTAGTTGATCCCTTCTTTCACGCGGAAAATAATATTAGGGAAAATCGGGGTTTCTCCCATGCCAAGCCCTTTTTCATAAG
The DNA here is from genome assembly GCA_964565935.1 of uncultured Coxiellaceae bacterium. GTDB lineage: Bacteria > Pseudomonadota > Gammaproteobacteria > UBA9339 > UBA9339 > JBAXAM01. Next base: position 3,173 of record CAZMGW010000069.1, on the reverse strand, counting down.
CCAATAATAGATTGCGCGTTACTCTGCGCGCGGCTTCACTGGTTTCAGTTCCAAGATTGATGCTAGAAAATGGCACCTGTGCGCCGGCACGACTGTGCATGCTATTTAAATTATAGATAAGAGCTTCCATTGCTTGGTAGGTTTCGTTTTCATCAGCGTTTTCCACGAACGGGGCCATATCGCGATCAAAAAAGGCAAAGCTTTGTCCGCCGTGCATGTCGTTTTGTGAGCTTTGTAAAATGATGGCGGCTAGCGCTGCAGCTGAACTTGGGCGTTTTGGTGGGCGGATGAAACCATGGCCGTTATTAAACCCTTCAGTTAAAAGTCTGCCCAAAGGAATTTGGATGCAAGTCAGGGTTTTGCCATAAAAATCCAAGTCATGAATGTGGTAATCCCCGCGTTGGTGCGCCAAAGATAGGTGTTCAGGAATTAAGCGGTGCAAATAATAGGCGCGGGAAGCGGTGCTGGCAATTTGCAGCATTTTAGCTGAAGGAGAATTGGAAATGTTGGCATTTTCGCGATTGGTTTCGATTAAAATATCTGCGACCATATCCATCAGTTTTGATTTGCCTTCGCGAATCCGATTACGTTCGGCGCGATATAAAATGTAGGCTTTGGCGGTTTTGGCATGCCCACTTTCGATCAATATTTTTTCGACGGCATCTTGTACATCTTCAACGGTAAACACTTGGTTTTGATGTTTTTGTTTTAGATATTTTAGTACTTGAGCAGTTAATTCTAATGCTGTTGCTTGGTCCGAGCCACCGACTGCTTGAGCTGCTTTTATGATGGCTTCGGTGATTTTTCCAGAGTGGAAAGAGGTTTCGCGACCATCCCGTTTTTGAATTGTGGTAAACATTTATATTGCTCCATTTGGTTATCTGTATGAGGGCATAATACTACATTTTGTGTCTTTGGCAAAAGAAAATCACAAGATGTAGTAAAAATGACTAAATTCAATAATTAACTGATTTAAAAAGAAATGTGGTCAGATGAAGATATTGATGTTTTTTTATTTAGCTATTTAACTTGACTGGCCCATATGGGCTTGATATTTTATTGCCCCCTTGGGGGTCCCAAAACAATTAAAATCTCCAGTTTGCAATGCCCTCTTTAATTAAGTTGCCTGGAATTTTTAATAAAAGAAACAGAGGCACAACATAAATGAAAAAAACTATACTAAATATTATCCGCAAGATTTATCCTTTGGTAACCGCGTGTGTTGTGGTGTTTATGATTAGTCCAGTCACTTGTTATTGCGGATATGAATCAGTTCCATTTGTTGACGTAATCATTAAATGCAGTGAGAGTTGGGAAGAGGCTCCATGGCACAGGTACGATGGAGAACCAGGTGTTAAACAAACTCTCAAAACAACAGGTATAAAAGACAGGGGGAAAACGAAATATAAGTTTGGTAATGATTTTCTCGTTTCAGTTTTGGCCACATGCATGCCGCCAGAATACGAAGGAGATATTGTCGACCTAATGGGTTCTGATGATGGTAGTGACGAAACTATATATACGCAAATGTGGCCAGAAGAGGAAGGCGAGATACTACAGCAAAAGGTTCTTGCTTGTGAAGCAGGCTGGGGGATTGCAGTGAAAATGGAAGTACCCAATGACAACGATCCTAATAGATATAAATATATTGGTAAGATAGAAAAAGAAACCGTTGGGTTTTCGTTTGGCGATGAATAAAAGCTAGCAAGGTACGGCCAAGTTATTTTTAAGCTTTAAAATAGCAATGATCGTTCCCAGCAAAAACAAAACCCCGGCAATAGATAGCGGAACGTGAAACCCAAGCGCCAAGAGGAGGCCAGCAACCGGGGGTGTTATCGCCCACGATAGTGCTGTTAGGCTGCTGCTAATTCCCAGAACCCACCCCTGTTCATTTTCTTCCGCCACGTTAGAAAAAGTGGTAACCAAGGCGTTGCCGCCCAAAGCAATGGCGCTCGCCATTGGTAGCATACCAAGCCATAAGCCCATTTCACCACTGTAGATTGCTGCAACGCAGCAAATTGCCGAAGTAGAAAGGGCAATGTAAATAATTTTTTTGAAAGGTACAAAGCGCGTAACGATGCGTACTATCAATAGCAAATTTAGGCAGAATATAACGCCCATCCATAAATAAAAATACCCCAGCAGGCGTCCAGAATAATTATATTTTTGGATCAAGGAAAGAAAAACGGTTTGAAAATACATTGCCCAGCCGACCTGAAAGCAAATATAAATAAATGCAACCGTGCGAATTTTTTTATGAGCAAATGCGCGCACAAAAATTTTAAATCCCCGCGGGAATTGTAATGTTTTTGTGATTTGGTTTTTAAGTGTTTCTTTATAAGTTAGCAGTAATAGCAGCGCGCTTAAAAATGCCAGTATCGCAGCAAAATAAAAAGGGGTGGTGAAATTAAACCAACTTACTAAAGTTTTATCTATCAACAAGCTGCCGATTATTGGGCCAACAATAAAGCCGAGATTGTTGGCTGCTGCGACGACACCAAGGAGAGAGGCTTTGTTTTTTTGGGTGCTTATGTCAATAATGGTCGCTTGGGCTATTATTTGGCTGGCAGCTATGGCGCCTAGCCAGGCGCGGCTGAGCATTAATAATGCGACTTGGTTGAAAATAACGCCAAGCGCTGATATGCCCATGCCTAGGCTCGTGCCAAAAAGGCAAAAAAGCATCACTTTGCGTCGGCCGATTTGGTCGGAAATGTTGCCTAGAATTGGCGCTCCCAAGAACATAAAAAGCGAAGCGATTCCCATTGTGATGCCGTATAAAATATTGCGCCACTGCATTGATACGGCACTGGTGAATAAGTTCGTGGTTTTGCCGGTGAATAGCGAGCCGAATATGGGCCACGCAAAGCCAATTCCCATAGTGTCAATGAAGATGACCATGAATAAAACAAGGACAATATAATTTTGTTTGGGTTTGGTATTTAGCATGGATGTTGCCTAGCTTAGCCGTATTTTTCTCGAACGCAAGCAGTGGATTGTCTCTTAGTTGGGTAATTAAGCAGCGTAGCATTGTATAACGAATCACTTGCCAAGGCTTAGCCTCGCGCCATATCGCCCCTGTAAGTATAGAAAAATGCGCCAAAGGCGCAAAAGATCTACAGGGGTGACCGAACCGCGAAGCGGTGATGGGAACCCCAAGAAAATTGCCCCCAATG
>CAZMGW010000068.1:0-4568 GCA_964565935.1 uncultured Coxiellaceae bacterium | reverse complement strand
TGACCGAGCCACAACGTGGCGACGGGAACCCCAGGAAAAGAGCCTCGAAGATTGGAGCCCTGAAGGGGCGAAACAATACTCTGCACGAGCAAAATCAAATAACCACACCTAAAATATAGACAAAACCACAAACACGCGTCAACATATACTATATCTACAACAAGGCAAAACCATATGAGAAAACTGATAATCGCTCTACTACTCGCTATCACTATTCCCGCGCATGCCACAAGCGGAAAGATCGCCGAATACTCCCTACCCAATGGCCTCAAGCTCTTTGTTAAAGAGGACCATCGTGCCCCCATTGTGGTAGCCCAAATCTGGTATAAGATCGGTTCTAGTTACGAACCAACTGGCCTCACCGGCATATCCCACGCCCTAGAACACATGATGTTTCGTGGAACTGCAAAATACGGGCCGGGAGTGCTAAATAAAATCATTGTGGATAATGGTGGGGTACATAATGCCGGAACTGATTATGATGCTACTGTTTACTACGAAACCTTACCCAGCGATAAACTAGCCATCGCTTTTGATTTAGAGGCAAACCGCATGCAGGGTTTGTTGATCAGTAAAGAATCGTTCGCAAAAGAGATTCAGGCGGTTATCGAAGAGCGCAAAATGAGAACAGAGGATAATCCCGATGATTTAACCTTTGAGCGTTTTTCCGCGGCGGCATATGCTTCCAATCCTTACCACAACCCAGTCATCGGTTGGATGCACGACATCAAAAATCTAACCAACAGAGATCTCAGAGCGTGGTATCGACAGTGGTATGCACCCAACAACGCGTTTATTGTGGTTGTAGGAGACGTCCAACCAGAAGCGGTTTTCAAACTGGCTCAAGAATACTTTGGCCCAATTCCAAGTGCCAAAAAACCAGTTCTCAAACCACAACAAGAGATCCCCTCTTTAGGTGAACGCAATGTGATAGTGAAAGCCCCAGCAAAAAATCCGTTACTAATTATGGGCTACAACGCTCCAACCTTAAAAACCGCTGATCAAAAATGGAAAGCGTATGCGCTCGAAGTGGCTAGCAACATTTTGTCCGGCGGATGGGGAGCGCGCTTATCCAAAGACCTAGTTAGAAAACAGCAAGTCGCTGTCAATGCAAGCGCTAGTTACAACTTATACAGTAGACTAGACAACCTGTTTATATTAAGCGGCACTCCTGCCCCCAAACACACCGTAGAGGAGCTAAAAACAGCCTTCTTACAACAGATAGAGAGGCTACAAACAACTCTTGTTACGCAAGAAGAGCTCGATCGCGTCAAGGCTCAAGCAATTTCAAATAAGGTGTATGCCAAAGACGTAAGAACATTTCAGGCATTTGAAATAGGAGGATTAGAAGCGGTGGGCCTATCATGGAAAGAAGCCGATCAATACGTGCCCAACATCAAAGCTGTTACTCCTGAACAGATTCAAGAAGTTGCAAAAGAGTATTTAATCCCGGATCGCCTAACGGTTGCTGAACTGCAACCGATCTCAACCACTTCCTCAACAGGTGTCAAATGAACTCCAAACGCGTAATTGTGTTTCTATTGCTAACCATAAGCACCTGCTCTTGGGGCAAACCGGTGCTAAACATTCAAAACTGGACCACCGATAAAGGAGCTCGCGTTTTATTCACCGAGGCCCATGAACTACCTATGGTCGATATCAAGGTTATTTTTGATGCCGGTTCCTCGCGGGATGGCAAGCAATTCGGCTTGGCGCAGTTCACCAACTCCATGTTAGGAGAGGGGACAAAAACTCTAACCGCAGATCAGATTGCAGAAAAGTTTGATCAGATCGGAACTAACTATGGTTTTGGTACCGATAGCGACTTCGCAGAGATTTTTTTAAGATGTTTAGTAGAACCAAAAATACTAGATAGCGCTCTGCAGGCAGTAACCTCCGTTTTAACCGAACCCACATTTCCCAAGCGAGAATTCGATCGAAAGCAGAAGCAGATATTGACCACAATCAAACAACACGAACAAGATCCTTCAAGTGTTGCGCGGGATAAGTTTGATGAAACCATTTATGGTGATTTTCCGTATGGCCATTCAACAATAGGAACGTCAAAAACCATCACCGCGCTCAAACCGGGGGACTTGCAGAAATTTTACCAGACCCATTACAACCCCAAAAATGCACTTGTGGTTATAGTTGGTGATGTAACACTAAAGCAAGCAAAAGAGATCGCGGATAAAATAACCGCTAAGCTTCCCAGTGGTGAAGCGGCTGCTTCCTTACCAGAAATTACCCAAAAGCCACAAGCTAAAACCGTTCACATTGAGTTTCCCTCTACACAATCTAATGTTTATATTGGACAAATTGGTATTACTCGTGATGATCCGGATTATTTTCCCTTGGAAGTGGGCAATTATACTTTAGGACAAGCGCCTATGATTTCCGAATTTTTCAAGGAGGTTAGAGATAAGCGCGGTTTAGTATATGGTATCGGAAGTCGGTTCAATGCTCTACAAAAGCCGGGGCCGTTTTCGATATATTTGGCATCCAGCAACGAAAAATCCCAAGAGGCCATTGCTGTCACGCTAGAAACCCTAAAACGCTTCGTGCAAAACGGCATAACCGAAGAACAATTAACGGCTGCCAAAAATAGCTTGGTTAATCAATTTCCATTATGGTTTGCAACCAATTCTTCTATGGCATATAACCTGAAAGAATTAGGAATCTATCGTTTGCCACTGAACTATTTTGATACCTACGTCGATAAAATTAAAGCCGTGACCCTAGAACAGGTGCGCGCCGCTTTTAAACGCCGCGTTGATTTAAACAATTTGACGATTGTCACGGTGGGAAAAGCGCAGCAGACGGCACCGACTGTTCGCCCCAAAAACTCACAATAAAATAATCAATTATGCTCCGCAGGAGCTATAGGCTTCACCAGCCCAGGCTAAGCCGCGCTTTTTGCGGCGCAGGCTCGGGTAAAGGTTGCCATATATCAATCCAAGCTCCGCAGGAGCGAAATCATCCTTTTTTATAAATGCAATTACCAATTATTTTTGTTAAAATTCCCCCGGATTTTACGACAAACCTACAAACCACTTTTTAAGGAAGGACCTAACATGAAAATCATTTCTAAGATGGCTCTGCTTCTAATTTTTTCCATAACATTAATGTCGGGCGCAACTGGATTTCCCGGGCAAGGAGAAGGGGCTGATCAAGGTGCCGCTGATGTTACACAAGTTGTTTCTGTGGAACCAAGAACAGATGAAATCCGGCTAACTGAAGATGATGTAATCCCCGCTGAAAAAAGAGAAGGGGTGTCAACGGGCGACCAAGCACAATCGCCCGTTAAATTTAGAAAAAGACTTTCGGTTAAAGAGGATGGGGAATCCGTATATTCTCTTCCACTTAGAAATCCATACTACAATACAGCATGGGATAAATGGGGGAGGAGCAAAAGACTTTGGAAAAAGCATGAGGTCACTTCGGAAGTAGTGGTACAAAATGGTAGTGTTGTCTTATTTTCTTCAAAAGGATTATTCGGAAGAATGGTAAAGACTACCTCTGCGGCAAATTTAATACCAAACCCGCTTAGCATAACTCATGCCGGACTTATAATAATCGAAAATCCACGGGTTCTTTATAATCAAATTTTGGATTTGAGAGAACAAAGAATTAGTGATTCCAATACAAAAAATCCGCTCGGAAAATTGAAAGAAAGGCAGGCAGAGCGAGCGTTGCAAATGCTAGAACAGCATTGCTCTGCTCTATTAGATGCATATGAAGATCCGGGGGTTTTTTGTATATTTACTTTGGAATCAAATGGATCTCCAGAAGAAGTGATAGCGGATATTGAACCAGATGTTCGCTTATACTATTTTCCAGACAGAATATCGACATTTGATGGCAATGTAATCATTAGACCATTTAAAGAAGGCGCAAAAGCTTCACAAGAACAAACAAGGCAATTTATAAACGACCATTTAGGGAGGCCATATGTAGATATTTTTTATCCAGGCATCCTTCTTCATTCTGTATTTGGAGAAAATGTGTGTAACGATACAGGGTGTGTGTTTTGTAGCGAGCTAGTCGCCATGTGGCTAAAACATTGTAAGCTTATTGCTTCTGAAGTAGATGCGGTAAATGTGATTCCTGAAGATCTGAGTCACTATGCGGAAGATGCTGACGTTGTAAAAGATATAGCTGAAGAAGAAATATTTTTGAGAAGACAAATTGCGGGGCTGAGTTGGGATACATTATTTAGGAAAATGCGCGGAAATTTTTATATAACTTGCGGAAAGTTAAGCTGTTGTGTGTCTAGTAATCATTCCGTGTCTGAGCCGGCGAAGGTGGAAGAGGTTAAGGAGTTTGTGTCAGGCGGCTCTGCTCCTGCAGAGGAGGCTAAGGGTGATGTTGAGCAAGTTGTTGATTCTGTAGACGATGAAAGTGACACAAGAATTTAATCTCATCAGCTTACAAAATACGGTGTTAAACCGCATTAGAAATGCTTAGAAGAAAGCAAAAGCTGTTATGTGTAGAGTGATTAAATATTGGTAGGATCAAAGCGTTCCGAAGGAAACGCAAGATCTATAGCCTGGGGTGACCGAGCCACA
>CAZMGW010000067.1:0-4667 GCA_964565935.1 uncultured Coxiellaceae bacterium | reverse complement strand
CCTGAATCTTATCGTGCATACTTTGCAACATAGCACCATCCCCTGATTTATTTTTTTATATTACAATATGGCGGAGCGGACGGGGCTCGAACCCGCGACCTCCTACGTGACAGGCAGGCGTTCTAACCAACTGAACTACCGCTCCAAAAAAAAATCAACCACAACACACAACACTGGTGGGTGCTGAGGGGCTCGAACCCCCGACCCTCGCCATGTAAAGGCGATGCTCTACCAGCTGAGCTAAGCACCCTATACCCAGAGCGGCTCCTTTTACCACTCATAGATAATAGCAAAAGGAACCGCTCTGAGTTTATGTTTAAACCTTATTTGTTAACTTTAGTTTTAAGAGTTTTCCCTGCTTTGAAACGAGGAACTTTAGCCGCTGGAATAGTAATAGTTTCTCCAGTTTGTGGGTTACGACCAGTACGTTGTTTACGTTTGCTAACAGCAAAAGTACCAAAACCAACTAAAGCAACTGGCTTACCTTTGACAAGTGAATCAGTAATTGCGCCAAGTACTGCATCTAGTGCTCGCCCCGCTGCCGCTTTAGAGACATCCACAGTTTTAGCTATAACTTCAATCAAATCTGTTTTGTTCATATTTCCTCTGAAATTATCCATTATTTAAACATGGTCACTTAAGGCTTCTACATCAACTTTTGCCCTCAACATGCAACAAGCCTTATGACACCCCCGAGAAAGCCAGTAATTTATACCAATGGAAACCAATATGGTCAAGGCTTTATGAGCACTAATTTAATAATTATTATTAAGGTTTGTTGTTTAAAAATAAGGCTTTAAATTACCCAAAACAAACGCAAAGAATAATAACCATATAATCAGGTTGTTACAAAGAAGAACTTGACACGGCATGCTATGTGGCCGTTCCACCAACAGTTAACTCAGATATTTTCAAGGTTGGCTGACCAACTCCCACAGCTACACTTTGTCCATTTTTACCGCATGCACCAACTCCATTATCAAATTTAAGATCATTACCAACCATAACAATCTTATTTAATACCGCTGGCCCATTACCGATTAAAGTTACTCCTTTGAGCGGCGCAGTAATATTTCCTTTTTCTATTAAATAGGCCTCACTAGTAGAAAACACAAACTCGCCTGAAGTGATATCAACCTGACCACCACTAAAATTTACGGCGTAAACTCCGCGATCAACCGAAGCGATAATTTCTTGTGGATCGTGATTCCCTGCAAGCATAAAAGTATTAGTCATGCGCGGAATAGGAATTTGCGCATACGAAGAGCGCCTACCATTGCCAGTTGATTTGGTATGCATCAGCCTAGCATTTAATTTATCATACATGTAATTACGCAATATCCCGTTTTCAATTAATACAGTACGCTGCGTAAGTGTACCCTCGTCATCAACATTAAGTGAACCACGGCGATTACCTGGAATATTGCCCTGATCAATAACTGAAACTAAAGGAGATGCCACTTTTTCACCGATTTTACCAGAATAAACAGACTGTTCTTTACGATTAAAATCAGCTTCTAGACCGTGACCAACTGCTTCATGTAGCATCACCGCTGGCCAACCACTACCAAGCACTACGGGCATTAAACCCGCTGGTGCAGGTATAGCGCTCAAATTAACCAGGGCAATGCGCACTGCTTCGCGCGCATACTGCTTAGCTAAACTATTCTGCAAAAACATTTCGTACGTCGTGCGTCCACCACCACCATAACTCCCGTGCTCTTTACGACCCTTTTCTTCCACTAAAACGGACACATTTAAGCGCACTAATGGCCGCACATCTGCCACTAAATTACCATCCATGGTTCCTACTAACATAACATTATAAGACCCAGCCAATTCAACATTAACCTGAACAACACGCGGATCACATTTACGCGCTTCAACATCAACCTCTTTCAACAAAGCAACTTTTTCGTCTTCGGTTAAAGTCGCAAGTGGATTTATTTGTGGATACAATTGTTGCTGTGGTTGGGCACGCTGCCACACTTGCATATATCCAGTCTGACCAGCATCCGCAATACGACGAGCATAAAAAGCAGCCTCTTCCATCGCAGGCATTAATAAGTCATCTGCGTACGCAAAACCAGTTTTATCGCCGCTGATTGCCCGCACACCAACACCCTGATCAATCGAAAAACTGCCCTTTTTAACCAACCCCTCTTCAAGCGCCCACGATTCACTCTGAGAATATTGTAAATAAATATCAGCATCATCAACCCCTGGGCCAAGTGTTTTAACCAAAACCTGGTGCAAATGCTGCTCTGTAAGCCCAGTTGGCTCTAATAATAGTTTTTTAGCGATTTCAAATAATGAGGTCATGGAAGTGTTTTATTTTTTGCAAAAGCAGAACTTTGATAAACACCTTGCAACACCAATTGTGCTTTTCTCAAGAACATGCCTTGCCATAACACAGCAAATAAAGTTTCTTACCGCTTGTTCCTAAAGTATATTCCTGAGTAATTTCACCCGAATTAAAATTATTATCCGTATTGAAAATAAAATAATCATTTTCCCCAGACTGTCGCAAACCAATATTTTTCACCGGAGCTATTGGATAACGTAAAACATTAACACTATAAAACACACTATGTTCCATAGAACCAGGATCATTGGCATATAACGGATAATCATGTGTCCGCAAAACAACATCCTGCGCGACCTTAACATAATCACCCCGATAAGACGTTTGATAATAGGGCCACCAAAATATAACTGAAACATATTTAATAATTATAGCTGCAACAAACCAAATCAAAGCAACACGCATTGCACGCGCGCCAACATGCCAAATAATATATGAACAGCACAACGCCATAAACGGATAAAGAGGTAAAACATAACGAGCCGAGTGCTTCACCGCAGCCCAATAAGGGAAAAAACTAATAACAGTAAATAATACTAAAAATCTTACTGCAGTTTTATGTTTTGCTTCAGGTTGGTCATACCCTCGCCAAAAATAGTAAATAGCAACAACACTCACCGGCAATATCCTAACAAAAACCTCAATCGAAAAAACAATAAGCTGAATGAGATAAGGTATAATTTGAGCACCCTGACCAGACTTCCAACCCCAATACCAAACATCATGAATCAAACTGCTACCATTAGCGTTATGAGTAATCTCCCCCCACAATAATGGCGCACCTAAAGCTATTAGATGTAAAACAATGCTTATCGGGTGTAATAAAAACTTACGCTTACCTAAAAACAACAAAAGCATAAAAGCAACCATATAAAAAGCATATGAGGTAAGCGCTTTAGATAAAAAAGCGGCAGTTAAAGATAATATTGCAATTACTAATAACCCAAAAAATTCCCGTTCACATGCCACCCACAAACAAGCTATTGCGCTAAAAACAAAAAAGGCAAATAAAGGATCGGCATATGCAAGCCAGCCATGGTACAACAAAGCATCAGTAGTTAAATAGGCTAAAGCAGAAAATGCAGCAAAACGGGCATCATGGAAAACATTTTTTACCAACCACGCCAATACCAAACCAGTGCCAACAGTTGCAGCCGCCGTTACCAAGCGTGCTGCCAATAACATATGTGACCACCCAACGACTTTAACCAAAGATACAATAAGCCAGTTAAACATGGGTGGCCGACCATAAGCACCCCCATACAACAAAGGATAGAGATAGTGTTGGTTATACCACATTTCAAACGAACTTATGGTATAAACACCTTCTTCTCCAATATGAGATAAATTTAAGGTAAAAATAAAACTAACTGCAGCGATAGAAAAAAGTAGCCAGAGGGCACTGACGGAAACATCTTTGGAGTTGTTTATATTCATTGCTTGCATTTTCCTTTAATAAAATTTGCACTTAGGGCCTGTTCACAAACCGTCCATCCTCTAACACCAACATCCGCTGCATTTTATGCGCAATTGTCAGGTCATGCGTTACAATCACAAAAGCGGTTTTAAATTCGCGGTTGAGCTCAATAATCATCTCATAAATTTGTAGCGCAGTTTTTTGATCTAAATTGCCAGTCGGCTCATCAGCAAGCACACACTTGGGGTTAGTAACTAAGGCTCTAGCGATCGCTACCCGTTGCCGCTCGCCACCAGACAATTCGCCAATCCGATGACGTTCACGCTTTGCTAAACCGACTTTAGCCAAAATTTCTCTAGCTTTGTGCTTTGCCTCATCAGTCGCAGCGCCACCAATCAAAAGCGGAATCGCAACATTCTCCAAAGCAGAAAACTCGGGCAACAAGTGATGAAACTGATAAATAAAACCCAAATATTTATTCCGTAACTCACCTTTGGCTTTTTCCGAAAGCTCGTGCACATTGATACCATTAACCTCAACTTTGCCCGCAGTTGGAGAATCTAACCCACCCAAAAGATGCAGCAAAGTACTTTTACCCGAACCAGATGGACCCACAATAGCAATCATTTCACCAGCTTTAACTTCTAAATTTATACCGCGCAAAACCTCGACATAAAGCTTACCCTCGGTAAACTTCTTCGCCAAGTTAGTTGCCACAATAATCGGTTTTTTATCTGTTAAAGTCATAACCTGTTTTCCGACCAATAAAATTAGCGTAGATGTGTATCACGCAATGCTGCAGCGCAGCGGCACCCGAGATGGGGTTGTTTTAGGGTGCTATGAGACAGGATGTCGAATGCAAGCCGACATGGAAGTCCATTTATG
>CAZMGW010000066.1:0-4703 GCA_964565935.1 uncultured Coxiellaceae bacterium | reverse complement strand
ATACCCCGTGGCTTGCCACGGGGAAATTGATCGCTTGCTAATTGGGCTTCATTTAAGCCGCGTCTCCTTCTACGCTTTCTAAAACAATCTCTTTTCCGGTTAGGATCTTGATTATGGTGCTTTCACAGTGCGGGCAGAAGTAAGCGTTCTCTTCGACTGCAAACTCTCGTTGACACGTTTTGCAAGCCACGGTTATTGGAACTAATTCTATAATTAGTTCTGCGCTATCTGCCAGAGTATCTTTCGCCAAAGTTGCAAATGCAAACTGCAGAAATTCTGGAACCACCTGCCGCAATGCACCAACCTTCAAAAATACTTTATTGATTGATTTTAAATGATTTTCTTTCGCGACATTTTCTAAAATAGGAAAAATGTCTTGAATTATTTTAAGTTCGTGCATAAATTGTTTATACCAAAAATACAGAGTTGTAAAAAGTCATCTTAGAATTATTTAATATTAGATTGCAAGTAGATTGCAAGTGAAAAATAACAACTCCCGTGTTAAGTTAGCGACCAATGAAAACTAAATCAAACTATACCGCCGAAGCAATTGAAGTCTTAAGTGGGCTTGAGCCAGTACAGAAACGTCCTGGAATGTACACTGACACTTCGCGTCCCAATCACTTGGCTCAAGAAGCGATCGATAATAGTGTCGACGAGGCTATGGCTGGTCACGCGACAACCGTGACCGTGGTTTTATATAAGGATAATACACTTGAAGTAATCGATGATGGTCGCGGTATGCCAACCGATATCCACCCAGAAGAAAAAATTTCCGGGGTAGAGCTAATCCTTACGCGTCTTCACGCAGGAGCAAAATTTTCGGACAAACATTACCGTTTTTCTGGTGGTTTGCATGGGGTTGGCATTTCGGTGGTTAACGCTTTGGCAGAGCATCTTGAAGTCACAGTTAAACGTGAAGGCAAGGTGTTTAGCATGAAGTTTGCCAATGGTGCAGTTGTAGAAAAATTAAAAGTTGTTGGTTCATGTGGCGCTCGAGAAACCGGCACTAGTCTACGTTTTTTACCTAATCCAAAGTATTTTGATTCTGTTAAGTTTGCTATTCCGCAATTGAAGCACTTGCTTCGTGCCAAGGCATTTTTGTGTCCGGGTTTAAGAGTTAAGTTTCAAAATGAGCAGGCCAATGAGGCTGAAGAATGGTATTTTGAAGATGGCGTAAAAGGCTATTTGATGTCAGTTCTTGTTGATGTCAATTGTGTTCCCGAGATTCCTTTTACTGGAAATTTTTCGACTGAAAACGAAGTTGCTGAATGGGCGCTAACTTGGTTTCCAGAAGATAAATCCCAAGTTGCTGAAAGTTACGTCAATTTAATACCAACAATTCAAGGTGGTACCCACGTCAATGGTTTGCGCACTGGCTTGGGCGAAGCAATGCGCGAATTTTGTGAAATCAGAAAACTGTTGCCTCGTGGTATTAAAATAAGCCCCGAAGATGTTTGGGAAAACTGTAATTATATTCTCTCAGTAAAACTGGTGGACCCGCAGTTTTCTGGTCAAACCAAAGAGCGACTAACTTCACGACAATCAGCTGCTTTTGTTGCCGGTGTGGCAAAAGACTCATTTAGCTTATGGCTGAATCAAAATGTGCATCTTGGCGAGGCTATTGCAGAGATCGTGATTAATAATGCGCAAACCCGCTTGAATGCTGAAAAGAAAATAGCGCGCAAAAAAGTCACATCCGGTCCAGCTCTTCCTGGAAAACTGGCGGATTGTGTTTCGCAAGATAACAAGCGTACCGAGCTATTTTTGGTTGAGGGTGATTCTGCCGGGGGGTCGGCTAAGCAAGCTCGCGATCGTGAAATCCAAGCGATAATGCCGCTGCGTGGTAAGATTTTGAATACTTGGGAGGTTAATTCCGAAGAAGTGCTGGCCTCGCAAGAAGTGCACGATATTGCCGTTGCTTTAGGGATTGATCCTGGCATAGACAATCTTGAAAACCTGCGTTACGGTAAAGTTTGTATTCTTGCTGATGCTGATTCGGATGGTTTGCACATTGCCACTTTGTTGTGCGCTTTGTTTTTGAAGCATTTTCGATCTTTGGTTAAATCTGGGCACGTTTATGTGGCTATGCCACCGCTGTTTCGTATCGACATTGGCAAAGAGATTTTTTATGCTTTGGATGACGATGAAAAGCAGGGGATTTTGGATCGAATCAAAGCGGAGAAGAAAACCGGCAATGTCAATATTCAGCGTTTCAAAGGGCTTGGTGAAATGAACCCATTGCAACTACGCGAAACCACAATGTCACCTGATACTCGCCGCTTAGTGCAATTGACCATTAAAGACGGCGATAACTCCGATGAATTGATGGACATGTTGCTTGCTAAACGCCGTGCTTCGGATCGAAAAAATTGGTTGGAAACTAAAGGAAACTTGGCAGAGGTCTAAGTTGTTGCCGCATTATCCCATTTTGCCTCGAGTTCCGGCAAGCCGGTTGAATCAATCCGTGAGAAAATCATTGTATCAGTAAGCGAGCCATCAGAGGCTGCTACGGTGTTGTTACGCAAAATACCATCTAATTGAAATCCCAAGCGTTTTGGTACTAACTGACTGCGAATATTTTTTGTTTCACAACGGATCTCAACTCGGTTTACACCGAGTTGCGAAAAACAGTAGCGGGTTAAGGCGTTAGCGGCTTCGGTAATGTGGCCTTTGCCGGTATGAGAAGTTCGAGCCCAAAAACCAATCTCAAGTTTTGGTACATCCCAAGCGATATTCCACATCACAATGTGGCCGACAAATATTCCAGTTTGTCTATCAATGATCCAAAGCGGCAATCCTACATTATTGTTGTTTTTGGTAACCCAATTAGCGCAGCACTCGCGAATGTATTCTTCGGTTTGGGCAATAGTTAAGTGATATCGAGCCCAAACCATCCATGGTTTAAGCTCGTCGAGGGATTCCGTGACCGCCTTGCTATATTCCGGTGCATCAACGTAACCAGCAATTGGTTGGCGCAACAATAATCGTGGTGTAATAATTGGTAGTGGAAAATCGATCATAAAATTTCCTATGAAAAATACACATCATACCTGCAGCTACCCCCTGCAGAAAACTGTAAATCTGGTTTGCTCGATCCTAGAGTTGGTGCATAGCCGGGTCTTTTTACAACCACTCGTTTTTTCGCACATTTCAAGGCAAGGGTAAGAACATCGGCGGCATCCTTATCCTCTCCTACAAGCTCATGCAAAATCCGCATGGATTTTTTTCCTAAAGCGGTTTTGCGTCGCTCTGGATACATTGGGTCAAGATAAATCACATCAGGGCTGTTGGTTTTTTTGTGAGAAATTTTACTAATGTAATCACCAGCTTGGGAAATATGCAAAGTTATCCTTATATTTTTAGCTTTAGGGCATTCCATGAAACGCTCTAAGCCATCTTTTAGTAAGGTTCCAATTATCGGAGAGCGTTCTAACATAACAACTTCACACCCCAAAGAGGCCAGCACAAACGCATCCACTCCAAGGCCGGCAGTTGTATCAAGCACCGTTGGTCTAAAGCCGCTTTTAATTCCTACGGCTTTGGCAATTAGTTGTTTATTGCCACCTCCACATTTAACTCTATAATTTAGGTTTGACGCAAGAAAGTCTACATAAATTGGTTTAGAATTTTTTACAGTTACTTCTCGTAACTCTAAATGCTTGGGAGTAACGGCTAACAGAAAAAGATAAGAAGTGTCATTGTGACAAACTAGTGGCAAATCTAGTTGGTGAGCCAATTTCTTCGCTTTTGCTATCGTCGAATCACAGGTTGTTGTTACGGCAATATTTTTCATGAAATTAGCTGTTTCAAAAAACACAATATAACATTATACTAGCTGGGAAGTGGATAATTATAAAGGTTTTTAGGTAACGATTTTTTTAAGGAGTTTATATGTCAAAACCGATCTTACGTAGTTTATTCCTATCAATACTAATTGCGCCAGTAGCGTTTGCCGATGAGCCTTTAAGTGCATTCAACCAGCAAGGCGATATTGATCATCCAAAACCAAATACCGAAGAAAGTTATTTTGCTACGCGAGCACCCATGGGATCTGAGTGGCGTGGTTATGCGGGCTTGAGTGTTGGTATGGGGATGGGTTCTTTGAAACCAAAAATCACAAAAGGTACCAATGCCAGTGAAAATATAAGCAACAGTCCTATGAGTTATATCGTTGGTGCATATGGTGGTTGCGGTACTAATTTTGACCATTTTTATATCGGTGCTGAATTAAGCGGCGGTTATAACTCTTTAAATACGAAAAAGACTACTACCACCACAAGTACTGAAATCGCGATTACCCAGCCTATAATGACTGGATTTGATATTATGCCGGGATACTTGACTCAACAAAAAGATTTATTATTTTACACTCGACTAGGTGTGGGTTCGAGTTTGTTTAAATTTAAGATAAATAATAGTTCTACTTCTAGCGATAGGAAAATATCTTTTGGGTGGCGTGCTGGTCTTGGGATGGAATATTTTATGAGTGATACGTTTGGCTTGCGTGTTGAATATGTTTGGAATAGCTATAGTGATATAAAGAAAAATTGCACTATTGATGGGACAAGCTATTCTTATGAGCTCTCTAAACCAAGAACACAGCAAGTTAATTTTGGCTTGACGATAAATTTCTAAAAAATAAAAGATTAATTTATAATAATTCTACCCCAGAGAGGTTATAAGCTTCATCAGCCCAAGGC
>CAZMGW010000065.1:0-5716 GCA_964565935.1 uncultured Coxiellaceae bacterium | reverse complement strand
AAACTTTCCCTCAAATGTACCCGTGGCAAGCCACGGGGAAATACAAGTTATAAACATTCAAGCAGGCACATTCACCGAAAGACCCTCGCTATCAATCATCGACTAACAGAAAGTAAGATTTTTCAAATGATTTTAGATCAGCGCCATTAACTATTGGATTTTGCGACGGTGATAGCGCTAACAAAACCACCATAGAAACACACCAAATTATAACAAATAAATATAACACTTTGTTTGATATGGTTTTTTTACCAATTTCAAACTCACCCATATAATTTCTGCAGGTATTCATTTTTGTTTCCTCCTTCATGTTTATTTCCTCCTATATAGTCCTATTTCACCTGAGCCGATTAACACAACATCCATGTTCGAAACAAAGTCTATACGGATGCGAATATGCAAAAAATTAGTTTTTTCACCAATTGATTTAACCAGTGAAATTAGTTAGTGTAATACTCAATATCGCTAACTAATAAAATTCAATCGATTAACACGCAGTGATTTGGGGATAATTTCATGAATAATGAAGCAGTTGCAGAAAGAGAGTTGTCCGTTGTCACATGGAAAGATGTTCGCGCCGATGTGCTTTCGGTAAATAAAGAGCTCGGCGAAATTATCGACGCTATTAACCCCGGGAATGACTACAAATTTGTAAAAGCTTCGTATTTATATGGTGATGTGTTTGTAAAAAAAGGGGAAGCACAATTCCCAGTTAACAACGATCTCGCTCCTTTGTCCCATCATTCTATTGACAAAAAAATACAAACCGAACTGCTTTATAGCCCCATGCCTCTGCTCCTCATGTTGAATAAAAATAATGAGTTTTTTTTCGATACTGGGAAAAGAGATGTGCCAATAAATCTATTCCATAAAGGGAGTCTATCAGGCACTTATGAAGCCATGGATTACATGATGAACCGAAAACCCATGCCAATATGGAATTTTGCTGCTGGTTCACGTTCTATTTTGATGTTACCAAAAATTGCCGATAAGTTTGGTCTGAGAAAATTGCGCACCGTATACGATATCCCAGCCACTGACACAATAAAGCAATTGTCTGATCACTGGGAAGTATTTAGAAGCATCGCTCAGAGCAAAAACTTTACTCAACATTGGCAAAGTACAGTTTTATTTTTCGGTAAAAAATGGCTGGATAATAAGGACTGCTCTAAAGAATGGGAGCAATTTAGAAATTATTTGCTCCATACAATTTGGGACCATGCACATTACGCAATTGATAAAATAAAATTTAATATCTATTGGGAATCTTTCTCCCGAATTATATCTGCACGCAGGCTGCAACCGAAACCCTATTTAATCGATCAGGTAAAACATTTGTTATCCATTGTTGTAGGAAATTTTCCAGCTTTCACCGTTATGGATGATTCTCAAGAATCAGCCCCAACCAAATGTCTGCAACAGGCGTTCACGGAAGTATATGAATTAAAAGAATATTTGCCGACATTAATGCACGCTTGCATGTCTCAAGATAGCGTTATAAAACCAAATTATGTTTACTACTCTCTGTCCATACCAACCATTCTGGAAGGATCGCCAATAAAGAAAACTTCAAACACGATCGTTAGCGATTTGCGAGAAATAAAGCTATTGATAGAAACCTTGAAAAATCAATTCAAACCAAATGCTAATTTCGAGATAAACAAATTTGCTCAAGGTATTAAAATAGATTACTTTCATTACAAAAAAGACGAGTGTAATCAAATAAGAGCAAGCGACGACATCCCTCTTGAAGATAACTCCTTTTTAAAAGACCGGGAAGCATTCCCAGAACGCGATTTCTGCCCCAACAGCCCATTTTTTAGTGGTTGCATCAGAATCGAGACGGCGTACAACAAAAAAGACAAAACACCAGCGCCTTGAATAAACAATTGAACTTTTAACATAACAAAGGAACAAAAATGCAAATTACAGTTATGCAAAATGTATTACAAGCAAACGAAAAAAAAGCTGCGGAAGTTCGTGCTCTTTTACAGCAAAAGAAAATTTTTATGGTGAATCTCATTAGTTCACCCGGCTCTGGCAAAACAACTTTGCTGGAAAAAACATTACCTCTTTTAACCCAAAAATATAAAGTTGCAGTAATTGAAGGCGATGTTGAAACCGACAAAGACGCCCAGCGACTTGACAAATACGGCGTGCCAATCGCCTTGATTACCACCAGTGGTGCCTGTCATTTGGAATCAGTTAGCATCGAAAAAGCGTTCTCAGCTCTAGACCTGGACAATTTAGATTTAATCTTTGTGGAGAACGTCGGCAATTTAGTCTGCCCGGCAGAATTTGATATCGGCGAGGATGTTAAAGTTGCCATTTTGAGCACCCCTGAGGGTGATGACAAACCGATGAAATATCCACTCTTGTTTCGCGAAGCAACTCTGGTCATTCTCAACAAAACCGACCTTTTAGAGCACGTGGATTTTAGCTTGGATAATTTTTATGCCGACATTAAAAAACTCAATGCTAATTTAACCGTGATTGAAACTGCCTGTAAAACTGGTTTAGGGGTTGATCAGTGGATCAAGTGGCTTGAGGAAAAAATAGCCGATAAAAAAGGATAAACCACGAGGTTACAAGTCAAAATTTTCATGGCTTAATTGTCTCAAAAAGTAGTAGCTACTTTTAATTAAAATAATGTACAATTAAGAACAAGGAACTCTGTATGACAAGCGCTGTTGGAGTAATGAAAATGAGCGAACGAATATTTAACACCCTGCAATATGCAAACCGACTAAAAGCCGTCGGCGTCCCAGAAAAGCAAGCCGAGGTTCAGGCCGATACTCTGGCTGAAATTATAGATAATAGCTTAGCAACTAAACAGGATTTAAAGGGCGCTGAGTCTGAATTAAAGAGAGTTGAAACTGAACTAAAGCGCGACATAAAATGTCTTGAGGAACGCATTAGCGAGCGCATTGAAATAATGGGCTACAAAACCATTATCGGCCTTGGCAGCATGATTGCGGTTGCTGTACTGGCACTTGGTTTTTTAATGAAGTTGCATTGACTTTGCTGGCAACTAGACTCAGTTAAACATTTAACGACTGCAACACCTTTCAAACCAGCCACGAAAAACGCCGCAAAAAAATGGCATCACCCAACTATCGTACACTCAAATAAATTCTCACTTTGTTTCCAGCAAACACAAGCCGAACTTAACTGCGGTAACCACAATATCGCTTTTATAGCCGCACTGTAATTTAAGTTTTATCTTGTTTACATATGCTTCGACGGTTCTTGGCGAAACATTCAAAACTAAAGCAATCTGCTTTGCGCTCTTACTCAGTAATAATTGTTGAAACACATCATATTCTCGCTTGGTAAAATATTCATTCCCGAAGTTGGCGCCCAAATAGATTTTGTTTTCTTCACATTTTAGCGTGGCCTTCATGACCGTTGTATTAATATTTTCTAAGGGGAGCTTAGTAAACGAGCCGATAACACCTCGAATCCTGTGGTTCTTATCAAAAAACGGATATTTGTTAACAATAATGCTGTAGATCACGCCATCAATATGCTTTTGTTTTTCGCGCACACCATGCCATATATCCCCAGCCATAGTTGCTAAATCCCCTTTGCGGTACCAATGCGCTTGCTTTCGCCAGCACATTCGCATATCAGTTTTGCCAATAATATTAGCAGGTGAGTCGACACCGCTAGCTTCGGCAAAAGGTTCATTGCAAAACATGAATTTGCCATGCTGGTCTTTGCCGAAAATGTAAACTGGATGCTTATCGGTTTGCATATTGTTCATTGCACATAATATATCAATTTACAACAGCACCTTGCAATCTGCAATTTCAAGCCCTGGCAAAAATACCCACAAAGCGGAACATTTTTTATAAAAAATCCAGCTCCTTTGCCCAAGTATCGATGGCGTAAGGTTTGGCAAACAACCTCTTGTTTTCTCTATCAAAAGAAGCGTCTTTATTTCCAGCCACTGTTAGTGATAATAATTTTTTTACCTGCTCCACACGAAAATCTTCATGGGCCCATTTCCTTGAGTTGTTATGTTGCTTCCAAAAACTTAAAACCGTTTTATCAGTACCACTAGTCACATTATTTAAACCTAGCTTAAAAATTGGTTTGGTCAAAAGCTCCAATCCAGCTTCCATATAAATTGTGCATATCGCCTCAAAATATCGGGTTGCGGTTGGATACTCTAATATGAAATTAAAAATCTTTTTATTGTTCAACACCATATTGTCGGCAAAATCAGCTCCAAATTCATCAGGAGTACCCATGTTTGCCAAATAAGGAACATTAGAAAAATCTTTCGCGGTAAAATATCTAGAAATAACGCCTTCAACGCCAGTAGCCGCTATAACACAATATATCCTTTCTTTTTTTAGCAGCTGCTTAATGGTTTTTATAGCCGTAGATACCGCATCCTTTGAAGCGTTATCAATCAAGCAACCCTGATGCTTATTCTTCCTCGCGCGTTTGCAAGCAGCAGGAAGAACTTCCACCACATATATTTCTTCCGGTTTAACCCCAGCACTCATCAAAGCTCGGGTAATACCATAACCAACTTTCCCATAACCAAATATCAAAAACCTTTTCTCAGAAAATAATTTAACCCCAGCAATTATATCTTTTTCAACTTGGGCGGCTAATTGCGCATATTCAGCAGCAATTTTACTCGTAGTGAATATTGTAGAAACGCTAAACTTTGCAGAAAACTTCAACGCTTCTTGCAACAAAGCCGAATACGAATAAAGCTGATGTAATTGGGGAAGACAACCTGCTTCTGCCTTTGTTGTTTCAACAAGCATAAGCGCCCGCACAAAACCATCCCCTGTTCCATACTTGGTTTCCAAATGTTTGGTTCGAGAATTATCCACAGTAACCACTGGATAGTTAAGCCCTGCGTATAACGAAGGATCGGTATGAGTTAATTCAATCACCCCAATTTTTGGAGCAACCTCATTAAGCAAACCAGCGCCGCAATCAAAACAAATGTCGTAAAATTCATTTTTTTTATTAGCCGGGATTTCTCCATTGGAATAAAAATTAATTCCAATACTCTTCAAAAAATCACGCGGCTTGTTATGAACGATCAAATCAGTAGTCGCCGTAAAATCCACCAACGCTGCTCCACCACGCAAAGCTGCTTCAATAAGAAAAAGGGTTGTTAAGGTTAAGTGACAATTAAACAAAATTTTCGCGCCCAAAAGCGGAGGCTTAGCCATCATCTCCCATCTATGCAACAGGTCCGATATACATGGCCTATCTTCCTGTGGTATTTCACTACTATAAAAATCGTAGATTTTACTTGGTAATATTTTTTTTGAGCTTTTGGCCACCGTTTTTTTACTAGCAAGAACTGGCATAATTTACCCCCCTTACGATATTAATTTTATGAGAGCCCAATTATCGTTCTTGCTCGTAAATAAGATATTCGTAAAGACTACTAATACTCCTGATACGGGATACTGGATACGGGATACGAGCGACGAAATCACCCAAAAGCACCAATTGTTAAGGAAAGCTTAAATGGTACCAAGCTCCTTGCTTTATTGTTTAATCAGTGTTTATATGCCCCCAGCGAGTCATTACCAGCGAACGTTTTTATCCGAAATTATTTAATTTCTTATAGTAGGTTGGCGATGAGATAGTAGATGTTTTTTTATTTCTACTTCTAGCCAGATCTATTTTCTTTGTCCTACAAAACTATCGATCTTGTTAACAGCTTCCATCAAAC
>CAZMGW010000064.1:0-5751 GCA_964565935.1 uncultured Coxiellaceae bacterium | reverse complement strand
AATTATTTTGATTTTTCTCTTTACATAAGACGGGAGTCCATATACAGGGCTGGGTAAATGAAACGGAATAAACTCAAGCTCCGAAGGAGCGGGATAAAATAAAATGGTACGAAAGTATGAACAAACACAAAGATTTTCTTCTTGAAATTGGCACCGAAGAAATGCCCCCGAGGCAAGTTGGAGAACTGGCATCGTCTTTAGCGGCCAACCTAGAAAAAGAATTAAAAGAACAGGCCCTAACATACGAATCAATTAAAACTTATTCTACCCCGCGCCGTATCGCGGTTTTGATAACCAACCTTATTGTTAAACAACCGGATCAACCTATTGAATTTCGTGGGCCCCCAATAAACATAGCTTTTGATAAAGCCGGCAAACCAGCTGTTGCAGCAGAAAAATTTGCCGAAACCTGTGGTGTAAATGTCGATCAATTAACCCGCATTGAAGATAAAAAAGGGACATTTCTATTTTATAAAACCATAAAACCAGGAAAATCCACCCTCGAGCTTTTACCAGAAATAGTAGCAACCAGCATCAAAAAACTCCAAATTCCGCGAGCAATGCGCTGGGGAGACAGCAAAATATCTTTTATCCGCCCGATGCATTGGGTCATGATGCTTTTGGGCAATGAAATTATTCCCGCTGAAATTCTGGGTGTTAAAGCCTCAAACCAAACTTTCGGTCATCGATTTCATCATCCTGAAGCGATAACGATTTCTGAGCCGAAACAATACGCAGAAGTGCTTGCCCAAAAAGGATTTGTTATCGCGGATGCCGGTAAACGCCGACAAAAAATTCGCGAGCAAATTGCTGCTGTTGTAAAAACCGGCGCCGCAATAATTAACGAAAATTTGCTTGATGAAGTTGCTGATTTAGTCGAATGGCCGGTGGCTTTGGTTGGCTCATTCAATCCGCATTTTTTAGAAATGCCGCCAGAAGTTTTGATAACTTTAATGGAAAAGCAGCAACGCTATTTCCCCATAACTGATGCAGCAAAAAAATTACTGCCTTATTTTGTAATTATTAGCAACATTGCAAGCAAAAACCCAAAGCAAGTTATCGCGGGCAACGAGCGGGTAATTCGTGCGCGCCTTACTGATGCCGAATATTTTTATCGCAATGATTTGCGGTTTGCGCTTATAAGCTACTGCGAAAAATTAAAATCAGTGGTGTTTCAAGCAAAACTCGGCAGTCTTTACGACAAAACCTTGCGTTTACAATCACTGGCTAGCTTTATCGCTGCAAAAATCAATGCCAATGTTGAAAATGCGCAACGTGCTGCTGAGCTATCCAAGTGTGATTTAATGACCTCGATGGTGTGGGAATTTCCTGAGCTGCAAGGGGTTATGGGCGATTACTACGCTCGGGGGTGTGAGCAAAAAGAGGTGGCCACCGCCATAAAAGAGCAATACCTACCGCGTTTTTCTCAAGATGAGATCCCGATCACCGATGTTGGTTGCGCCTTGGCATTAGCCGATCGAATTGATAATTTAATTGGGTTGTTTGGTATTAATAAAATGCCTAGTGGCGAAAAAGATCCTCTGGGGTTGCGCCGCGCTGCGATGGGAATTGTCCGTATTATTTTAGAAAAAAAATTAACCTTGGATTTAAAAGAACTTCTCGGGCAAGCGTGGTTAAATTATGACGCCCTTCTTGAAAATAACGAGGCGATTACGCAAGTTTTACATTTTATATATGAACGCCTGCGTTATCTGTACTTAGAACAAGGAAAAAGCGTTAATGTCTTCCGCGCCGTTTTAGCCTGCGTACCGACCGATTTGCTGGATTTTGAAAACAGATTCGAAGCGGTGACTGAGTTTAATAAATTACCAGACGCCGGTGACCTGGTTGAAATCTATAAACGCGTCAGAAATATTTTAGAAAAAAACGGTGGCTCCGCCGATGTTAAATTCAACAAGGAACTAGTTACCGAACAAGCTGAGCGCAATTTAGCAGAATTAGTCGCCGAAGAAACAAAAGCAATAACTGAGCTATACAAAAATCAAAAATATTTTGAAATACTTGCGATCTTAGTTAAAGCAAAACCGGCACTAAGCGATTTTTTTGAGAAGGTTATGGTTATGGCTGAGGACAAAACTCTGCGCTCTAATCGCCTGGCTTTATTAAAAGATTTGCAAAACCTCTTTACTTTGGTTGCGGATTTATCCTGGTTGGTTTGATGGCTAATTTCGCTATTTCAGAGTTTTAATTTAATCCTTACACTCACCCCCAGCCCTGCAGCGAGCAAAGCTTGCCTTAGGCCAAATCATTACCCACAAATGTAAAAAAATGCGCCGAAGGCGCAAAAGATCTATACAGGGGTGACCGAACCGCGAAGCGGTGAAGGGAACCCTAGGCTATAGATCTTGCGTTTCCTTCGGAACGCTTTTGAGCCTGCCTACCCGTTAAATTGCCCCACATTATAAATATTTTGCTTTCTTCTAAACGGGATAATAGAAAAAATGGGTACTAAAATTAAAAATAATTTAATGGCTCTTTTGTTTATATTTCTTTCAATTTTCAGTATAACCCAGTGTTATGCAGGTGAGCTTGATGAACAAATTGCCGCTATTAAAGAAGAGTTAGCGAGTATTAATGAAATGATTGTTGATACAGAACGGGACGCAAATAATGCCATAAAAGACTTGGTAACAGAGCTTGATGAAGATTGGCGCACGCAATATTTGCCGATTCCAAAACCGGATTTTCAAAAATTATTCGATGAGTTGGTTCATGATAAAACCGATCCTATAAAAGATTGTGATGATCTGGTTGCTAGGGCTAAAACCAAGCTACATGAGGTGATTGCACAAAGCGTGCGGCTAAATTCGAGATTATCAAGGGAACAGCTAGATAAAATTGGAGAACGCGAGGATCAGCTTAAAAAGAGAATAAGTCTTGATCCACGGCTTAGAACAGTTGCAACTGGTATTGGAATTGTTGTACATCTCCGTAGTGCGAGCGAGCATTATCAGCTTGCATTACAGGAGCTAATGAAATAGCCAGCCAAACCGCCATAATGATGGAAAAATTTTGAAGAATGCTTGTGAGGGTCGCCGCTCAGCATTTATTGCTGGACGCGCGGCAATTCAGAACCGAATGAACACTAGGCTGCTGCTATGGTCTGGGTGTTGAAAACGGAGTTAACGTTGGCCTTGTTGTGTCCTGCAAAACTGGTCGACCGTCTTTTGGTCCCTGAAGCTCTTGTTCTACTCCTTTAATTTCTTGTGTTATTTTGTTGGCCTGTTTTACCAATTCTGTTTCTTTATTTTCAAGTTGTGCTTTTTTGGCCTGCAATTCTTTTCCTTTATTTTTAAGTTCTTCTAATTCTAAATAGTGCTCTGATAGAGAACTAAAGGAGCCGTGTTTTTCACGCAAGTGTTCGCGAATGTCGGCCTCAGCTTTTTCAAGTTTCGCAATCTCTTTATTTATTTGCTCCTGTTCAGCATCAGTATGAGCCAACTTTTTATTTATCGAATCTAACATTTGTTTTTTGTGCTGCTCAACAATCCCGTGTAACTTAAACACCGCTCTAGAGGTTAAATCGTCCTGATCTTTGAGCGGATTATTTTTGTCATGAGCACAATCGCGAATAAGGCCCAGAAAATCAGGAGGAGGGATTGATAAGCCATGGTCCAGCCACTCTTTCTCGAGCTCTTTTGCTACCGCTATTTCAGCATCGTTTACACTCTGTTCTGTACTAACAATTTTTTCCTCAACATCTGCGGTTTGCACTTTAACAACTATGATTTGTTCATTAACTTCCCTGAGTTGATCAGATACATTCTCTAATTGCTCTTGTAATTCATTAGCTATGTTTTTGAGTTGTTCTCTGAACAATTCAAAATCTTTAGCGTACTTTTCAAAATATTGTTCCAGGCCTTCTTTAGATTCCCTCAGCTGTTCCTGCATTACTTTTATATCTTCATCCCTTTGTTTTTGTTTTTTCCCGTCATGCTCCTCCCACATGGTTTTTTCTTTTTCTTCAAGAATATCCCGAACTGCATTTAATTTAGTCAATTGCTTTTCAAGCAAAGCAATTTTTTCATCATTTTGGTTAGTGCCTTTAAGCAATAAAATTAACTTTCCATATTTCGCAATCATTTTAAAAACCGCATCGGAACTTAATGGTTTTTCTGTCTTAAGTGGACCAGTATCACGAACAGGCGGTAAAATATTTTTAAGCTTGCTTATAACATTCTCAAGATCATCCGGTCTTATAGCCATTGCGCTTTCTCCAAAGTTAATGAGGCAGTTTACAGCTTAATCACACTTTTTTATAAGCTTAAAGAAATATGCTTTTTTACGGTTCCGCTCAATAATAATAAACTACTATAAATCTAACACATGCGTCAATTAACACTACCTTAAAATTATACTAAAAATACCTTATAAAATTATGTTTTTGTAGTGGAATCTGTTACAATAAGCCGTTTTTGAGGCTTTGCCCAACTGTTTGATTTTAAAATAAAAACTAGAATTAATATGACAAAAATAGAAACCACTTACGACTCATCAAATATTAAAGTTTTAAAAGGACTGGACGCAGTTAGAAAGCGTCCCGGAATGTACATTGGCGATACCGACGACGGGTCTGGTTTGCATCAAATGGTCTTTGAAGTTGTCGATAACTCGATTGACGAAGCGCTTGCCGGCCATTGCAATTCAGTAGACGTAACTATTCATGCTAACGGCTTTGTTACCGTCAAAGATAACGGTCGCGGCATCCCTGCCGATTTTCATCAAGAAGAGGGCCGCTCGGCTGCGGAAGTTATAATGACCGTTCTGCATGCGGGCGGCAAATTCGACAACGATGCGTACAAGGTTTCTGGCGGATTGCACGGCGTTGGTGTGTCCGTAGTAAACGCCTTATCTGAAGAATTGCACTTAACCATTCGTCAAAACGGCAAACTATACGAACAAACTTATCGCCACGGTGATCCTGTTGCCGAATTAAAAATTACAGGCACTGCAAACACAACCGGAACAGAAATTAGTTTTAAACCAAGCAAAGAAACTTTTTCGCAAACAGAATTTCATTATGAAATTTTGGCCAAACGTCTGCGTGAATTGGCGTTTTTAAATTCCGGCGTTCGGATTCATCTTTTAGATGAAAACTCCGGCAAAGAAGAGGTTTTTCAATACGCCGGCGGCATTAGCGGGTTTGTTGACCTTTTGAATAAAAATAAAAACGTTGTCAATGTGCCGCTACTTCATTTCCTAGCAAAAGAAAATGACATTTCTGTGGAACTAGCATTGCAGTGGAACGACGGCTTTCAGGAAACCATTTTTTGCTACACCAACAACATCCCCCAGCGCGATGGCGGCACCCATTTAATCGGCTTCCGTTCCGCATTAACTCGCACCTTAAATAATTATATTGAAGCCGAAGGATTGACCAAAAAAGATAAAATAGTTACAACGGGTGACGATTCTCGTGAGGGCTTAACCGCAATTCTTTCAGTAAAACTACCAGATCCAAAATTCTCATCCCAAACCAAAGACAAATTGGTTTCATCAGAGGTTAAAGGGGCGGTGGAATCTTTAGTTGCAGCAAAGCTTCAAGAATACCTGCTCGAACACCCACAACAAGCGCGCGCGATTGTTTCAAAAATGATCGACGCCGCCCGAGCAAGAGAAGCCGCGCGCAAAGCCAGAGAAATGACGCGCCGCAAATCAGCGCTTGATATTGCGGGGCTTCCCGGAAAACTGGCTGATTGCCAAGAAAAAGACCCAGCGCTTTGTGAAATT
>CAZMGW010000063.1:0-6051 GCA_964565935.1 uncultured Coxiellaceae bacterium | reverse complement strand
ATTATACCCAAATTTTACCTCTTAGCCTCTGGTCTAAATTTTAGGGTCCATTATAGATTAAGGAAAGCTTAAGGCCGCCCCTAAAAATTCAAAATCTTTTATCTTGTTGAAAAAAAGATATTTTTCATACGGCCCTATGCTCTATATACAAGACATTTTTAAATCTTTGGGTAACGCTATTGCTTACGATCCTCGCAAAAGCGTGCTATTTACTTACCAAAACAATTTTTTAAACACAAAAAAATGCACGGTAAAAACCCCGGGGTTGCTGTTACACCGGCAACATCTAAAATTAAACCATGTTAAAAATAGTAAGGCTCGTGACATTCCTCATCACCATCCAACTCTTTTCGGCTGGTTGCAGCCTCAATCCCAACACAAAATACAATATCGAAGCGGCGAATATTAATGCCAAGCTGGGAATAGCCTATTTGCAACAAAATCGGACCGATATTGCTAAAAATAAATTACTACTCGCCCTTAAACAAGCTCCAAATGATGCAAAAGTCCATGATTCTCTTGGGTATTTTTTTGCTCATACCGGAGAGCCAACATTGGCCGAAAAACATTATTTATACGCGCTAAAATATGCCAATGAAAAAGGCATTGTTTGGCAGAGTTATGGCGATTTTTTATATCAACAAAATCGCTACAAAGAAGCGCTAAAATATTTTTTGCTCGCCACTAAAGATGTTAATTATTTGTATGTTGCAAGAGCTTATGCTTGCGCAAGTGATGCTGCGTTGAAATTAAAGCAAAATAATCTATCGCGGCGGTATCACCAAGAGGCGCTGCTGCATGACCCGTATATTGTTAGCACAACACCAAAAATCCTCCCTAGAAACCCAGCCATAAACTCAGCTCAGCCAGAAAATCAACGTGTTATGGCCAACACAGACGAGTTTATGACTGGGTTCTAAAATCGCTTCAACTCTTCAAGGAACTCGCATACAATAGAGACCTTATGCAAACCCATGATTGTGAAAATCTATATACAATCATAATGTTGTGAATTAAAAGAGGATTTTATTATGAACGATATTTTGGAATCTACAGATGCTTTGCACGAGACCCCTGGTCAAACTCTCAAGGCTGCAAGAGAAGCGAGGCATATTAGCATAAGTGAAGTTGCACAAAGATTATTATTGGGCAAAAAAACTATTGCTGCAATTGAAGAGGATGATTACAGTAGAATCCCAGCACAAGTTTATGCCGAAGGGTATCTGAAAGCATATGCTAACTTTTTGCAAATCCCTGTTGATGCAATATTGAAAAATTTTCGCAGTTTAAATATTTATTCTAAGCCTGAAATTAAAACTGAAACAAAAATACAATCGCCAACTAATAGCTGGCAAAAACTACCTGGTTTATTAAAAAAATACAGCAGAGGCCGCATAATTCTAAGCATATTTGCTATTTTAATCTTGGTCGCGCTAGTTTTTTTTATTGGCAAACATTTTGGTAAAAACACTGAAATTACCAACATCCCAAGCGCCCCAGATCACGCTATAAATGAAGACGCGCAAAGTATTTCAGATAATCAAATGCCGATAATTACAACTGGCATTTCGGGAAATGAAGACGTGGTTGCGCCAACAATCGAAATAACTCCCAAACAAAAACCTGACGCCAAAAAAACAGAAAAACAAAACTCTTTAATGCTTGATATACCCTCTACAGAAGTTAAATCAAGCGCTGTTGATGAGGAACCAAACTTGATTTTGACTAAACCAAAAAATTTAAACACGCAGTAGTAAGGAACATGTTGTGGTGAAAAATATTCAAGCAATACGTGGTATGAACGATATCTTGCCTGACATTAGCCAGCGTTGGGTGGTGGTCGAGAACTTATTACGAAGAATTGTTGCTCAATATGATTACAAAGAAATTCGCGTGCCTTTGCTGGAATCAACAGATCTGTTTAAACGCACAATCGGCGAAGCAACCGACATAGTAGAAAAGGAAATGTACACTTTTTTAGATCGCAATGGTGAAAGTTTAACTTTGCGACCTGAGGGCACCGCTGGCTGTGTACGTGCCGGTATCGAGCATGGTTTACTTTACAACCAAATACAACGGCTGTTCTATTCAGGCCCAATGTTTAGACATGAACGCCCACAAAAAGGACGTTATCGCCAATTTTATCAATTTGGCGTTGAAGCCTATGGTCTAGCTGGTCCAGACATTGACGCTGAAATCATGTTTATAGCCTCACGCTTTTGGCAAGAACTAAACATTGCCCATAAAATTGAACTACAAATCAACACGTTAGGCACAGCCGCAGTTCGGGCGCAGTATCGCAAACGCCTAGTTGAATATTTTAATGATAATTATGCTTCACTAGATGAAGATAGCAAGAGACGGTTATTAGCTAACCCTTTACGCATTTTAGACAGCAAAAATCCGGACCTAAAAGAACTAATTCAAAACGCACCCAAAATTATTGATTGCCTTGATAATGAGTCTCGAGACCATTTTGGTGGATTGCGTGAAATTTTAGATAAAGCCAAACTCCCATACGCTATTAACCCTTGTTTAGTTAGAGGTTTAGATTATTATTGCTTAACCGTATTTGAATGGGTAACACAAGAATTGGGTTCTCAAGGCGCCGTTTGTGCCGGCGGTCATTACGATGGGCTGGTGGCTCAAATGGGGGGTAAGCCTACCCCTGCAATTGGCTTTGCACTTGGCTTAGAACGTTTAATTGCACTGACGCTGGATAGTCTAACCATACAAGACTTAAAAACAGTTTATTTAGTACTGCTTGGCGATAAAGTAATTGCTGAAGGAATGTTGCTTGCAGAAAAAATTCGAGCGAGTGGCATTAGAGTAATAGTTAACTGTGGCGGCGGTAATCTAGGAACACAATTGAAACGTGCTGATAAAAGTGTAGCTGATTTGGCTTTAATTTTAGGAGAAAATGAATTAGCCAATAAAGAGATAACTATCAAATACTTACGCGCCAGTAAGCCACAACAAAATATTAAAATAGAGGATAATTTAATTAATTTTTTAACCAAATCAGAGGAATAATCTAAAGAAAAACAAGTTTTTCTAGCGGAACTATATCGCTCGTACTAAACAACGGCACTTCAAACAAAATAAACAGGATATCTTATGTCAACATCAGATAACGAACAAATACAAATGATTAAAGATTGGTGGAAACAATATGGCACCTCCATATTAATTGGGCTTCTAGTTTTCGCTGTTATTAATTTTGGCTGGCGCTATTGGCAAAAACTTAAACATCAACACACAGACAATGCATCAACAACTTATACGCAAATGCTTTCTGCGCTTGAACAACAAAAAAATGACGAGGCACAACTATATGCTAAGCGTTTAATACA
This sequence comes from uncultured Coxiellaceae bacterium, assembly GCA_964565935.1. Lineage (GTDB taxonomy): Bacteria > Pseudomonadota > Gammaproteobacteria > UBA9339 > UBA9339 > JBAXAM01. The sequence continues at coordinate 2,698 of CAZMGW010000063.1, read as the reverse complement.
AAACTATGAAAGCTCTTCATATGCAAGTTTAGCGGCTCTTATGCAAGCAAAAATAGCTGTAAAGGCTGGGGATTTAAATCTAGCTCAAGAGCACTTGCAATTTGTTATAAAAAAATCACCTAATAATACATTGCGCCAAATTGCTCGTATTCGTACTGCACGCATATTTATAGCAAAAAAACAACCCCAAGAAGCGCTTAACATGTTAGCCACAATAGATGACAGCGCCTATGCACCTGAAATAAATGAAGTTTCTGGGGATGCCTTGTTAGCACTTGGTAAGACTGCAGAAGCAAATCAAGCCTATCAAAAAGCTAAAAACGCAACTGTTGGTGATGCCAAATCGCCATTATTACAATTAAAAATGCAACAATTTTAAGGACACATGAACTTAACTTATCGTATTCAAGAAAGCTTTTATCAAAGCATTGAGCTAAAAAAGGTTGCGCTTGAAGTTTTGCTTCAGCCGACACTAGCTGCAAGTGAAATGTTAGTGCAATGTATCAAAAATGGGCATAAGGTTTTAAGCTGTGGTAATGGTGGGTCTGCTTGTGATGCCCAACATTTCACCGCTGAACTAGTTAATCGCTTTATAATCGAGCGAGATAATTTGCCAGCTATCTCTCTAACCGCTGACACGGCGGTTTTAACTGCAATTGCTAACGATTATTCGTATCAAGAAGTATTTGCTAAACAAATCAAAGCGCTTGGCAGAGAAAACGACGTGTTGCTGGCAATTTCCACTAGCGGCAAATCACAGAATGTTATACGCGCTGTTCGGGAAGCACACTCACGCAAAATGCAAGTTATTGCTTTAACTGGCGGTAATGGCGGTGAGATGGCAAGTTTATTGAAGAAAACTGACATCGAAATACGCGTACCTTCGAGCGTAACACCGCGTATTCAAGAGGTTCATATTTTGGTAATCCATTGTTTGTGTGATTTGATTGATAGACAATTATTCGATACGATTGAGGAGAAGAAAGCATGAAAAAAATTATAGCAATTTTTTCTACTATTTTGTTTTTGCAAGGGTGTGTGCCAGCAGTTTTTGTTGCCGGCGCGGCCGCTGGCGGTGCGATCATTTATGATCATCGCAGCTCGAAAACCATGGTTGAAGACCGCGATATAACCTTCCAAACACAAAATAGACTTGATCGCGATCAAGAATTGCGTGCACAAGCCCATGTCTCAATTACAACCTTTAACCATATTGCGTTATTGGTTGGGCAGACACCGAATGAGGAATTACGTAATCGCGCTGAGTCAATAGCAAAATCAAATTCAAAAATCAAAATACTTTATAATGAAATCACCATCGGCGAACCAATTTCAAATACTAAATGCGCTAATGATGCATGGATAACTACTAAGGTAAAAACCTTACTATTAACTGCTCCTGGACTAAACTCTACCAACTTGAAAGTTGTTACTGAAAATGGGGTAGTTTATTTAATGGGCTTAACAACTCGCACCCAAGCACAAATTGCGACTAACAAAACTCGCACCGTTGCTGGCATACAAAAAGTAGTCAAATTATTTGAATATCTAAATTAAAAATGGAACACTTTCAACTAACATCAGTTCAAATAGTCTCAATGTGGATTTTACCAATTTTGTTCGCGGTAACGATCCATGAGGTAGCACATGGTTATATAGCTGATCTACTTGGCGATAAAACTGCTCGTGTTTTAGGTAGACTTACGCTTAATCCGGTAAAACACATCGATATTTTTGGTACTATTGTTATACCTATACTGCTGCTGTTACTTAATACTGGAATAATTTTAGGCTGGGCTAAACCCGTACCAGTTAATATCCATAACTTTAAAAATCCTAGACGGGATATGGCGCTAGTAGCTTTAGCTGGACCCATGTCTAATTTTATTATGGCGCTTATGTGGGCAACTATTGCTAAAATAGGTTCGGTTTTATTGCAGCAAGATTTTCCGGGGGCCTTGGCTATTTACACGATGGGCGGGGCTGGAATTGCTATCAATCTAATGCTAATGGTTTTAAATTTATTACCCATACCACCACTTGATGGCAGTCATATCGTTGCTGGCGTGTTACCGCGAATGATTGCTTTGCGCTACGAACAAATCGCTCCGTTTGGTTTCGTGATTCTTATAGTTTTGTTATACATTGGGGCGATAAATACCATTCTTAGCCCTATAATCGGCATGTTGTATAGCTTGATTGGCGCTGTGTTTGGATTGACTTTGTAATACTTGAGAAAGCAATCTATTCTTGGTCGTTAGCATCCAAGTCTTTACCGCCAGTAACTACTCTTAATTGTGGCCTGCTTTTTGGGGATTCGTCTGCTATTGATTGTTCGTCTTCTTCAAACGATTCTTGGTCAAATTCTTCGGGCGGGAATGCCATGCCCTGATTGTTTTCTTGTGCGTAAATAATCATAACTGCGGCAATTGGGATGTAAAGATTGCGACTAACGCCACCAAAACGGGCTTTAAACTCCAAGGTATTGTTACTTATGACTAGACCACTAGTCGACTCTGGTGAGATATCTAAAACAATACGCCCGTCTTCGACATATTCTTTTGGCACTATCGTGCCGGGGATATATGCATCAACTGTAATATAAGGTGTTAAATTGTTATCATTGATCCATTCGTAAATGGCCCGGATTAGATATGGTTTGGATGATGTCATAGCTTATACCCTAGTTATTGTTTCG
>CAZMGW010000062.1:0-6475 GCA_964565935.1 uncultured Coxiellaceae bacterium | reverse complement strand
CCGAGGCTCGCGCGGCTGTGGACAATGGCAAGAGTCATAGCCACAAAAGAATAAACGCTTTCCTGCCACAACTCATTACCGGGATTTTTGCGGGGTTTGTATTTATTTTCTAAACCTGAGGCTAGGGCGTATTTTTCTCCGCCTCCAGAAGCAGCCCCATTACCTCTTTTGCCACTACATTATCAGAACCAATCCTCTATCTGGAGATGCCCTCCCGCAGTTTTAGTATTCTGGTGATGCGGTTTTTATGCTACCATGACTACGTTTCTGAAAATTCAGCATGGCTTATGGTCACCGACACAAAAAAACTATCGCAAAGATTGCAATTGAATTTGGCAGGGTTAAAAGCCAGCGAAAGTTTCGCTGATTTTCCTCTGCAAGTTCCCGAAAGTTTTGTTGCGCGGATTAAGCCGGGCGACATTAACGATCCTTTGTTGTTGCAGGTTTTGCCCCAAGAGCAAGAACTACAAGAAACCCCAGGTTTTGTCACCGATCCGCTTGCAGAAAAAAACAGCTCTCCGGTTCCAGGCGTTATTCATAAATATCTTGATCGGGTGCTGTTGCTGGTCTCTGATGTCTGTGCCATTAATTGTCGTTTTTGTTTTCGTCGTCATTCGCAAGATAAAATTTCTGATTGGCAAAAGGTGTTTGCCTATATTAAAAGGCATCCGGATATTAGTGAGATAATTTTAAGTGGTGGCGATCCGTTGATGTTGGAACCTAATGATTTAATAGCAATTATTGAGAAGCTAGCGGAAATATCTCACATCAAGCGTCTACGGATTCACAGTCGAACCCCAATCGTAATGCCAGAAAGAGTACTTCCTGATTTGACCCAGACGCGTTTGCCAATAATTTTAGTAGTGCATTGCAATCATCCCAATGAAATTAATGCAGATGTTGAGGGGGTAATTAGTGCGTTGCGACATAAAGGTATTATTATTTTTAATCAATCGGTATTACTGCGCGGGATTAATGATAATGCCGATGTTTTAATTGCTTTAAGCGAGAAATTATTTAATGCCGGCGTCTTGCCTTACTACTTGCACATGCTTGATCAGGTCAAAGGCGCGGCGCATTTTTATGTAGAGAAAGATCAAGCCAAACAAATTTATCTTGAAATGCAAAAAAGACTTCCCGGGTATTTGGTTCCAAAGTTAGTATTTGAGGTTCAAGGAAGAAAAACTTATGTCTAATAACAATTGGTATGCTTTAAGTAGCGAAGAAGTTTTAAATAAGCTGACGACTAATTTGCAAGTGGGTTTGACAACTTCTGAAGTTGCAATGCGCCGCAAAATTTATGGTCTCAATCAGTGCCTGACGCAACAGCCCGAAAGTGTTTTTCGGCGATTTTTGCGCCAGTTTCACCACGTATTGGTCTACATCTTGCTCGCCTCAGCATTGATAACTATTTATTTGGCACAATGGGTTGATGCCAGCGTTATTTTTGGGGTGATAATTGTCAATGCTATTTTTGGATTTATCCAGGAAGGTAAGGCCGAAAAATCTCTTGCGGCAATTCGATCCATGCTTGCGCCAACGGCCCAGGTAATCCGTGATGGACAAAAAATAATTATTCCCGCGCTTGAGCTTGTTCCTGGTGATATTGTAATGATTCATCGGGGCGATAAAATACCTGCTGATTTGCGCGTGAGTGAAGCGAAAAATTTGCAAGCGCAAGAAGCGATTTTGACCGGCGAATCACTGCCAGTTGAAAAGCAAATTATGCCAGCCTCTATAACTGCACAACTTGGCGAGCGCTCCTGCATGCTTTATAGCGGTACTTTAATAACCAATGGCAGGGGACTTGGGATAGTGGTGACAACTGGCAGCAATACCGAAGTTGGTAAAATTAGCGAGTTGCTTGCTACTGTTAAATCAGTGGATACACCGCTATTACGCCAGATGAGTGTTTTTGGGCATTGGTTAACTGCTCTTATTCTTGTGCTTGGAGTTGTGGTTTTTGCGGTCGGTGCTTTGGTTTGGCATGACTCTAGCGCCTCAATGTTTATGGCGGTTGTTAGTTTAATTGTTGCAGCGGTTCCTGAAGGGTTACCGCCGATAATGACAATTATTTTAGCCATTGGCATAGCGCGCATGGCAAAGCAAAATGCGATTGTGCGGCGTATGCCGGCAGTAGAAACGATGGGTGCAGTAACAACGATTTGCACCGACAAAACTGGTACGCTCACGAGTAATGAGCTTAACGCACAATCTATAATCACTGCGAAACAGCATTATCTTGCTAACACTGAAGCGGTGGTTGAGCATCCTGATTTGCAGAAAGCCGTTATAAGCGCGATTTTGTGCAATGAAGCGGAGTTGTATCATCAAGATAGCGTTTATAAAACTCGGGGCAATCCAATTGATATGGCATTGATGATGCTGGGGTTAAAAGCCAAGTTTGATGTGCCTTTATGGCAGCGAAAGTTTCCGCGAACTGATCTTATTCCCTATGAAACCGAGCATAAATTCATGGCGACCTTGCATCATGATCATACCGGCAAAGGATTTATTTATATCAAGGGAGCGCCTGAAATCATATTAAAAAAATGTAAGACCCAGCAGGTTAATGGTGAAGTTTTGCCGCTTGATACTGATTATTGGCAAAAAGCAATTGAGCAACTAACCCGCGAAGGGCAAAGGGTGATTGCGGTTGCCTATAAAAATGCAGCGCCTGAAAAACGTGATTTGCTTTTTGAGGATGTTAATGATGATTTGGTGTTGGTGGCGTTGTTTGGTTTGATTGATCCACCGCGTCCAGAGGCAATTCTTGCGGTTAAAGAATGCCAACATGCTGGTATCAAAGTTAAAATGATTACTGGTGACCATGCCATTACCGCGGCGGCTATTGCCTCACAAGTGGGCATTGATAGCAGCAAGGTTTTGACTGGAGATGAGCTTGATGCCATGACTGATGAAGAATTGGCTGCGATTGTGCTAAGCGTTAATGTTTATGCGCGAACGTCACCACAACATAAATTGCGCTTGGTGAAAGCGCTGCAATCTCGAGGCGAGATTGTTGCCATGACTGGCGATGGCGTTAATGACGCGCCGGCGTTGAAGCAGGCCGATATCGGTGTTGCGATGGGACTTAAGGGTGCTGATATTGCCAAAGAGTCGGCAGAAATGGTATTGGCTGATGATGATTTTGCAACAATTGTGCATGCGGTTAGCGAGGGTCGTACCATTTACGATAATCTGCAAAAAGCGATAGTTTTTATTTTACCCACAAGTTTTGCCCAAGCGTTTGTGGTGACAATAGCAATTTTGTTTGGGTTGATACTGCCCATTACCGCAGTGCAAATTTTATGGGTAAATATGATAACCGCGGCTTCATTGGCTCTTGCGTTAGGTTTTGAGCCAGCAGAGAGCGATGTAATGTATCGCCAGCCTCGTAATCCAAACACGCCACTACTATCTTGGTTTTTAATGAGTCGGGTGTTTTTGGTGTCTTTGATTTTGGTGGCGGGAGTTTTTTGTTTATTCCTTTTTGGGTACAACAAATTCTTTGATTTGGCGGTTGCGCGGACGATTGCGGTAAATATGTTTGTGTTTGGCGAGATAGTTTATTTGATTAATTGCCGCAATCTTAAAAATTCTTCAATGCATTTAAAAACATTTTTTGGCAGCAGGCCGGTGTTGTTGTCGATTACAATAGTTATGTTGTTACAATTATTATTCACTTATCTGCCCCTGATGCAGCACTTTTTTGGTACAACTGCGATTGGCTTAATGCACTGGGGATACATTATCGCCGCGGCAGTGGCATTTTTTGGGTTGGTGGAGTTTGAAAAATTTTTGTTGCGGCAAAAATTTTGGGGCAACAGGTAGATGTCTATTGGGTTTTAATCCGAGCAAATCTGCGTTTGCCAACTTGATAGACATGCTCAGTTCCTTTGTTGACACGCAAGCCATGATCTTCAACTCTTTGGCCATCAATCTTAACGCCGCCTTGTTTGATTAGGCGCACCGCCTCAGAAGTGCCAGCCGTTAGGCCTGCTTGTTTTAATAAGTTGCTCAGTGGAATTTCCGTGGTTTCTAGCGCGATGGTTATGGTCTCGATGTCTTCTGGGATAGCGCCACGTTGAAAGCGCGCAGTAAAATCTTCGTGAGCTTTTAAAGCTGCCGCTTTGTTGTGAAAGCGCTCGACAATTTCCAAGGCCAGTTTAATTTTAATATCACGCGGGTTTAATCCGGTTTTCACTTCTTCGCGCCATTTGTTGATTTCAGCCATGGGGCGGAAGCTTAAAAGTTCAAAATACCGCCACATTAATTCATCAGAGATGGACATCAGTTTGCCAAACATTTCTTGCGGGGGCTCGTTGATGCCGATGTAATTTCCTAAAGATTTGGACATTTTTTGGACGCCATCAAGGCCTTCTAAAAGTGGCATCATTAAAACGATTTGGGGCTTTTGGTCAAAATGCTTTTGTAATTCGCGGCCCATGAGCAGGTTGAATTTTTGGTCAGTGCCACCGAGCTCAACATCCGCTTTTATTGCAACCGAGTCGTATCCTTGCAGCAAGGGATATAAAAATTCATGAATCGCAATGGGTTTATTCTCGCGATAGCGTTTGTTGAAATCATCACGCTCAAGCATGCGCGCGACAGTGTAAGTGGACGCCAGTTTAATCAAATCTATTGGCGATAGTTTTTGCAGCCACTCAGAATTAAATAAAATTTTGGTTTTTTTAGGGTCTAGAATTTTAAAAATTTGATTTTCGTAGGTTTGGGCATTAGCAACAATCTCTTCTCGGCTTAATGGAGGCCGGGTTACGTTTTTACCGCTCGGGTCACCGATCATGGCGGTGAAATCGCCAATTAAAAAATTAATTTCGTGGCCCAAATCTTGAAACTGACGCATTTTGTTAATTAATACCGTGTGGCCAAGATGCAAATCTGGAGCGGTTGGGTCGAAACCGGCTTTAATTTTAAGTGGCTTCCCTAAACGTAAGCGCTCCTCCAGCTCTGATTCCAACAAAATTTCTGCAGCACCGCGTTTGATAGTCGTTAGAGCAGAATCTTTTGTTGGCATGAGTGGCTCCTCAGAGTCCTATATTTGGTAAGAGGTTTAGGTTTGACATGATGCATAGCACAACAATGGCAGCGCCAATTAGAATAGTAGCAGCAAGCAATAGATTGCCCCCAAACATACGATATGACGATTTTAGATTTGGATCTTTGCGTAATTTATAAATCATCATTGCTGGCAAAATAACTACTAAAACAGATAGAAAGACAACGGCAAATGTTAATGCTTTGCTGAAACTTTCTGGAAATAACAGCGCAAAAAAAAGTGGAGGTATGAAGGTTAGGCCTGCTGTTTGTAGGCGGCCGGATCTCGTGTCAGGGCGTTTAAATCCGTCAGCTAAGAAATCAAATAAGCTTAAGGTGACCCCCAAAAATGAGGTGGTCATTGCGATGTTATAAAAAGAGTTAATGCTGCTAGTAATCCATTTATTATCAAGGGTGTTTGTTACTGTTTTTATAAACTCCCCCATTGAACCAGGGTAGTTCTGCGCCCAGCTGGTAAAGCTATTGTCTCCAGTAAGGGGTACCGTACCTAAAGTTACAGCGAGCCATAAGAAGTAAATTATTAAAGATCCGGTAGCTCCTAAAACAACCACCCATTTTAGCTCTTTAGGTTTAGCGCCGATATAGATTCTTATGCTTGGAATGACAAACTGATTACCAAAGGCAGCAAGAAAAATAGGTGCGGCTACCCAGAGATATCTTGTTTGTTCAATGTGTTGGCTGGCGTTTAGTTTGCTTATATCGATATGTGGCATGATTAAAGCTATGGTAATAAGTAACAGTACGCCCTTTAAGCTAAACAAGCCTCGATTAAAGTAATCAACGGTTTTGGTGCTCCAAAACACAGCCATACCTAATATAAGAGTGAAAGCTGTAGCATTGACCCACCCTGGTATTTTTGTGTTCAATACGGGTTCTAGGGTGGCAGCAATTATGGAAGACTCTCCGGCTATATACACCGTTGTAACAGAATAAAGCAAAAACAGATAAGATATCCATGTAACAGCTTTTCCAATTGGTCCAAGCAATTGTTCCGCCATGGTGTTAAAAGTGCAAGCGTGCGTTGGAAAAGCTAAATTTACTTCAACAATCATTAACCCCGTGGCGATAGACAAGGCCCATAACAATAGCATCACAACTGATGAGAAGGCGAATCCGGCAGCCCCGCAATATGTTGGTAAGGCAAGCATACCTACGCCAATGGTTGTGCCGATTAATATCATGATACTGCCAAAAAATTTGTTCGTATTCATATGGGCTTTATTCCGCAGTTTTTTGAATTCAGCTTAGATTGTATTTAATTATTGAAAATTTCACAACTATTTAAACAGTTACCCTTAAACCTAAGGTCTGCGCTGTTTGAGGGCTGTGGGGCTTGAGATGAGATCAGGGGACTGTTGCATTCCGAATAAAAACGCATAAAAACAGCGGTAGCCGC
>CAZMGW010000061.1:0-6587 GCA_964565935.1 uncultured Coxiellaceae bacterium | reverse complement strand
TCGGGAATATCAAGCTGAATCTTGCCACGCCGCATGATTTCGGCGATTGGGTTAAAAATGGGATTGTGCTGCAATTCTTTGGGCATTAACTTCATCGCCGCCTGATTAGCAGTCGAGTGACCAACCGCAAGACTTGCCTTCATCGCAATTTCTGGACGCATCATGAAATCAATAAATTTATATGCGTTTTCAAGATTAGCCGCGTCTTTTACAATAGCAAAACAATCAATCCAAATAGCAAACCCCTCTTTTGGGTAGATGTATTGCAAATATGGGTTTTCTTCTTGTGCTAATTTACAATCTCCGCTCCACGCCATGCCAATGATCGCATCTTCATCAACATAAATATTTGGCACAGCATCGATATTAAAAATTTTAACATTGGGCAGAAGTTTTTTTAATTTAAGATATGCCTCTTCGATATGCTTGGGATCAGTATCGTTTATTGAGTACCCTAAAGTCAAAAGAGCCACACTAAAAATTTCACGTATGTCGTTAAGCAGCATCAACTGATCTTTATATTTTGGATCCCAAAAATCCCCCCATTTGGTAATCTTTTTTTTGTCTATATATTTGGTGTTAATAATGATGCCGGTGCTACCCCATGTGTACGGAACGCTATACCTATTCTTTGGGTCAAACTCCTTATCAAGCAATAAAGAATTTACATTGCGCAAATTGGGTAGTTTTTTTTTATCGAGGACTTGCAGCATTCCTTGTTTAGACATCCGCTCAATATAATAACTCGAAGGCATTACAATATCGTAACCCGTGCGTTTAGAGGCCTTTAACTTAGCGTACATCGTCTCGTTGTTATCATATTCAGCCAAATTAACTTTAATCCCAGTTTCTTTGGTAAATTGTGAAATTAGCTCACTGGGTAAGTAATTGCCCCACGAATAGATATTTAGAATGTTCTTACTACTTGCGCAAACTGAAGCAGAAAACAGCGCAAGTAAAAGTGTAATGATGGTTTGACGTAAAAATTTCATGTTGGTTCTTTTTTCTTATAGATACTGCGATAGCTAACTATTGCAACAAATAAAGTAAACGCAAGCAGCAAGGTACAGAGTGCATTGACTTCCGGTTTGATTCCCAACCGCACCATGGAATAAATTTTCAGCGGCAAAATATCGAACGTTGGTCCGGTAACAAAATAACTAATAATGACGTCGTCTAAAGATAGAGTAAAACTCAAGAGCCACCCAGCAATTATGGAAGGTGAAAGCAGCGGCACGATAATCTTGCGAAAAATTGTAAAATCGGTTGCCCCCAAATCCATTGCCGCTTCAAAAATATCGGTATCAAGCGTCGTCGCACGGCTATAAACGGTTACCGCTACAAAAGGGATACACAGGGTTGTATGAGCAAGCAATAAAGTCCAAAACCCCAGCGGGATCTTTAAAAAGCTGTACAACAGCAACAGCGAAATAGCCATCACAATCTCTGGCGATAAAATCAAAATAAATATCAGCGCGTGAAGGATTTTTTTGCCAAAAAACCGGTAACGAAACAAACTCACTGCCGCCAAAGTACCGATCGTTGTTGCACAAGTAGCAGCTAAAACTCCGAGCAAAAGCGAATGCCCAGCAACACGCAAGAGCGCGCTGTTGTGAAAAAGAACCCCATACCATTTAAAAGTAAAACCCTGCCATACCAAAGAATGGCTCGCATTGTTAAAAGAAAAAATAATAACTACCGCAATAGGCAAATAAAGAAAAATATAAACGCAGATTGTATAAAAATATTTGCCGAATTTGTTCATGCCAGGTTCTCTCGGTCTTCTTCTTTAGAATTTCGCCAATAAATTAAAATAAATATCCCCATAAGCAAGGTAATAACTACGCTGATTGCAGCCCCCAAAGGCCAGTTATTAGCGGTTAAAAACTGATGTTCAATCAGGTTACCCAACAGGAGATTTTTTGCCCCACCCAATAGCACTGGAATGTAAAACATCGTCATTGATGGTAAGAACACCAACACCGAACCAGCAATAATTCCTGGCATCGTCAGGGGTATTATCACCTTAAAAAAGGTAGTAACCCACCCAGCCCCTAAATCCTGAGCCGCCTCCAAATATTCTTGATTTAATTTTTCAATATTGACGTAAAGCGGCAAAATCATAAATGGCAATAAATCATAAACACAGCCGATTAAAATCGCCGTATGGCTGTAAAGAATTTGTAGTGGCTCGTGGATAATACCCATGGCAAGTAAAACAGCATTTAATATCCCTTTGGCCTTTAAAATCGCCATAATGGCGTAAGTGCGTATTAATGAACTGGTCCAAAACGGTATGATAACCAGTAAAAGCAATAAAGACTTGTGTTTATGTTGGCTTCTAGCAATAGTAAAAGCAAAAGGATAGGCAATAATTAAACAAATAACGGTGCAACTACTGGCGAGACACAATGATTGCAACAAAATACGAAGGTAGGCATGATTAAATAATTCCGAATAATTAGAAATAGTTGGAATTAATTTTATAATGCTGTTTGGATCTTGAGTAAGAAAACTAGTGGCGAGAATCAAAAGAATTGGGGTTAAAGCAAAAGCGCCTAGCCACAACCAGACTGCACTAATAGAAAATATTTTAAAAGAGCTAGATCGTTTCTTCATGGGGCAATATTACTTCCCAGCCAGGAACCCAATCAATCCAGACTTTTTCGGTAGTGTGATAGTCAAGCTTCTCATCATCTTCATTAAAAAATTCGGCAGCCGCAATTTTCTTGCCGCTAGCCAAACGCACAATCAAATCGACCGTTGAGCCTTTATATATGACTTGCTCAACAATCCCGGGCAACATGTTCTGTTTTTCTTCCGCGGTAATCTCACTTTCTCCCCATACAGCCACATCTTCTGGCCTAACAACCACATGGATCTGCTGCCCGGTCTTTAAATCTCGTTTATTATTAAGCACAAAACGCTTGCCTTCAATTTCTACCACAAACTTGTTGTCATAAGTTTCTAAAATCTCAGTACTGAAAATATTAGTTTCCCCAATGAATTCCGCCACATAAAGATTGGTTGGCTCTTCGTAGACGTCTTTTGGGGTTCCAAGTTGCTCAACGTATCCTTCGTTCATGACCGCAACACGATCCGACATTGACAAAGCTTCTTCTTGATCATGGGTAACAAAAATAAAAGTTATGCCTAAACGACGCTGCAATTGTTTCAACTCAATTTGCATATTCTTGCGCAGGTTATAATCAAGCGCGCTTAGAGGTTCATCAAGTAGTAGCACGATTGGTTCGTTAACCACCGCGCGGGCAATAGCCACACGCTGTTGTTGACCACCACTAAGTTGATTTGGCTTACGTTCGGCAAGCTGATCAAGCTTAACCATACGCAAGACATCTATGACCCGTTGCTGGATTTCTGCTGCAGCTACTTTTTTGCAACGAAGGCCGAATGCAACATTTTCATAAACGGTCATATGGGGAAATAAAGCATAACTCTGAAACACCATGTTCAAATGCCGTTTTTCTGGAGGCAGGTCAGTTACATCGCGCCCACCAATAAAAATTCTACCGGTGTCTGGTTTTTCAAAACCCGAGATTAAACGTAACATTGTGGTTTTACCACAACCAGACGGTCCAAGCAGGGTGATAAACTCGCCGTTGCGAATGCTAATATTGGTTTCGTGAAGAGCTTGGTAACTGCCAAAGCGTTTAGAAACCCCTCTTAGTTCTATGATGTTTTGATTCATTTTTTCGAGTTACCAAAGCTAAAATCTTTAATTGCGGCGATTATGGAAAAAATAGTTTTCCTTGTCTACTTTTTTCTATAAAAAAATATTCCACGCGGCTTGCCGCGCGACAAAGCGATGTGGGATTGACCTCGGGGGAGAAGCGCAAGCTCTCCCCCTTGGGCAAGCACGGAGATTTACTCCCCGTGCGAAGTCAAACAGTTAAATTTTAACTGTCGGATCCATTATAAAATGTTAATATATGCGTACAAAACATGTTCAACATATCACAAAATCACTATTTTCTATTTCTCACTACGGTTGGCGTGCTGGGCCTACTAATTGGCAGCTTTTTAAATGTTGTTATCTATCGCTTGCCTATTATGCTGCAACGCGAATGGGAACAAGACTGCTCTGAGTACCTTAAACAAAGCGCGCCAATAAAATATAAAATCATAACCTTGATTACTCCGCGCTCGCATTGCCCTAAATGTGGCGTACAAATTTCATGGTGGCAAAATATTCCTGTCGTCAGCTATATTTTATTGCATGGCAAATGTGGTTTTTGCCAAAATGTTATTCACTGGCGCTACCCCATTGTCGAACTAATCAGCTGCTTGGCCACGCTCTTAGTCGCCATCTCTTTCGGTGTTAGCATTCAAACCATAGCGCTACTGTTTCTAACCTGGGCATTAATTGCTGCGATTTTTATCGATTTTGACCACCAATTACTGCCAGACAACATCACCTTGCCTTTAATTTGGGCGGGTTTATTGCTAAACACCAAGCACATTTTTACCACGCCTCAAAACGCGATCATCGGCGCTGCAAGTGGTTATCTTTTCCTGTGGCTAGTTGCTTATCTTTTTAAATTGATACGTAAAATCGATGGCATGGGGCATGGAGACTTTAAATTATTGGCGGTTTTTGGTGCTTGGCTCGGTTGGCAGGTTCTTCCAATAATCTTATTCGTGGCTTCCTTTATCGGAAGTGTCGTTGGGATAACTCTAATACTCAGCAAAAAAGGACGGTTCACTAAACCGATACCATTCGGCCCTTATTTAGCTTTTGCCGGATGGCTGGCATTTTTTTGGGGACAAAACGCATTAAATTGGTATTTGAGTATGCTGTATTAGGGTGAAAATAAAAAATATCGGATTTTATTCTGCAGAAAATTTTATTTCGCTCCTGCGGAGCTTGGTTTTGTTTCGATATCGCACACCCAGCCCTGCGGCGCAAAAGGCGCGCCTTAGGCTGGGCTGGTGAGGCCTATAGCTCCTTTGGAGCAGAATTGTTATTTTATTTGAGTTTTGGCTGGTGAAACCTATAACTACTGCGGAGCATAATTGTTATGGAGATTTTGTGCTAAAAATAGGCCTCACAGGTGGAATTGGTAGCGGCAAATCAACTGCTGCTAAATATTTTGCCAAGCTAAATATACCAGTCATTGATGCCGATAAAATCACCCACAAGCTTCTTGAGCCCAACTCCATTGTTTACAAAAAAATCGTTGCCCACTTTGGCAAAAGCTTTCTAACCGATAAAAAAACCTTAGACCGAGCAAAACTCAGCCAAGTAATCTTTAATAACAAAAAAGAACGTGCTTGGCTTGAAAAACTAATCCATCCACGCGTCCGCGCTGAAATGGGAAAGCATGCTAAGTCATTGAAAGCGCCCTACTGCATTATGGCTATTCCACTACTTTTTGAAACAAGGTTTCTACCAAAATTGGACAGGATCCTAGTCATTGATTGCCCTAAAAACACCCAAATTAAGCGCACTCGCGCCCGCAGTCGCCATACTATCAAGCAGATCCAAGCAATTATCGCCTCCCAGATAAGCCGTAAAGAGCGCCTTAAACGAGCAAACGACATCATTACCAATTCAAGCACCTTGACCGAATTAAAAAAGACAGTAAAAAAATGGCATAATTACTATTTAAGCTTAGTTTAAGGGTGTGATATTATTGCCACCACCTTCACAATGAAAAACGAAACTATAATTTACGAGCAGCCACTAAACGAGCAAATCCGTATTTGCTTACGCTTAGAGTTTTTGTTTGAGCAAGTCCACTATCATTTAGCTAGCGAATCTTCTTGGGATTTGCGCCAAGCACTAAATTCTATATTAGAAATTCTTCATATCGCCGATCGTCCGGATCTAAAAAACAAACTTGGACAAGCACTCAACCAGTACGCCTCTTCTTTAATTCAGTTAGAAAAATTACCCGATATCGATAAGCAAAAACTGCACGACACGCTTAAACAAATTGATAAATTAATCGATGAACTTCGTGCTAATACTCAAAAAACCGGACAAGCACTGCGTGAAAATGAATTTTTAATGGCAATTCAACAAAGGTTATACACCCCAGCCGGGGCTTGTGGGTTTAGCTTACCATCGTATCATTTGTGGTTGCACCAAGATACAAAGATCCTAAAAGAGCAATTGTTAAATTGGCTAGATTCATTTAAACAATTGCAGGCGATTGCAGACCTAATGTTAAAACTGACTCGTGAGAGCGCCTCTTTTAAAAACACAAAAGCCATTGGCGGCTTTTATCAAAGCAACTTGGAACCCAGCGCCCAACATCAAATGATTAGAATTAGCATCAAATCTGAAAAATTGTTATTTCCTGAAATCAGCGTTGGCCGACATCGCCTTGCTGTTCATTTTTTCACTTTGGATATAAACGGCCGCGCCGCTCAAACACCGGACGATATCGTATTTGAGCTGGCATGTTGCAGACTTTAAAGACAGATTAGTGCCGCTAATTATTACCAAAGCTAGCCTAATAAACCGCGCATCTTAGCATACCTCTCGACGATATTGTTTTAGGGACGCCAAAAATGTACTTCCCTGTAGGCTTGCGTTCGCCATCCATGGCTCACAGCACCCT
>CAZMGW010000060.1:0-7104 GCA_964565935.1 uncultured Coxiellaceae bacterium | reverse complement strand
CGAGTAATTTACTTTTACGTAAATGAGGATCGCAAGAAATAAGGGCAACGAAGCATCAATTTAATTTACGAGTGGTATATTTAGATCATAAGCCAATCTTATCCCATGCAACACCAAATCTGGCTCTATGTAATCAAAGATTCTTTCTTGTTCAAACAGGTAAGCAAAACCGCCAGTTGCAATTAATATTGGTGCTTCTTGAGGCAAAAGCTCTTTGGTGATCTGAGCAATTATTTCCTTAATTGCGCCAAGTTGGCCAAAAAACAATCCTGCTTGTAAGCTCTCCACAGTGGTACGACCAATAACTTTCTGCGGCTTAATGATTTCCACTGGAAATAATTTGGCCGCACAATTTTGCAGCGCGTTCATTGCGGTATACATTCCCGGAATAAACGTTACCCCAAGAAACTCTTTATTTTTAGTGGCCGCGGCAATAGTGGTTACCGTTCCCAAATCAAGAATAATCAGATTTTTTTGGGGGTAAAGATTGGCAGCTGCAATAACTCCAGCAATAATATCAGCACCGGTTTCAGTTGGATTCTGCGTTTTAATTTTAATTTCAGTTTTTACTCCCGCCTGCAAAACAAAAGGTTCTAACTGAAAATATTTTTTACAAGCAGCTCGCAGCGAGTAATCAATTGATGGCACTACGGAACAAAAGGCAATTGATGTGATCTGCTTACAATCAAAATTATTTGCGCGAATAACGCCTGTTAAAAACACACCCAATTGATCGGAAGTAAGCCCCCCATAAGTAGCATGGCGAAAGCGCAATAATAATTTATCGCCTTCAAATATACCGCCGAAGATATGAGTGTTGCCGACATCTAAGCAAAGAATCATATGTTGTGTACTCCTAAATTGTTATTACAAAGAGCTCTTTTTGCGCAATAATATTAACATGGTTATCCCAATAATAATCAGCGGCAAAGAAAGTAGCTGCCCCATGGTTAACCAATTGAGTGCGATGAAGCCAATTTGTTGATCCGGCTCGCGAAAAAATTCGCAACCAAAGCGGATCATACCATAAACCAAAAGGAACAAAGCGCTAACTTTGCCTGGAGTTCTCGGTTTAGCAGAATATAACCACACTACAATATAAAGAAAAACTCCTTCTGCCAAGGCCTCATAAAGCTGTGATGGATGACGCGGTAATGGCCCACCATTTGGAAATACCACACCCCAAGGAGCGGTGGTAACGCGCCCCCATAGCTCAGAATTGATAAAATTGCCAATTCTGCCTAAAGCTATCCCAAGAGGTGCTAGTGGTGCGGCAAAATCAAGCATCGATAAAAATGGTAACTTGACCTTACGAGCAAAGAAAAAGATGGCAATTATCAGTCCAATTATACCGCCATGAAATGACATTCCCCCCAACCAAATCTTGAAAACCAGCAATGGATCGTGCACAAAAGCGCTAAAATCATAAAATAAAACATAACCAATCCGTCCTCCCAAAATCCCACCAATAGCACAATAAAAAATGAAATCGCTGATTATCTCGCTGTCCCAATTGTAGTTTAGTTTTCGCGCACGTATTTTTGCGAGCCACCATGCTAACGCGAACCCCAAAAGATACATAATGCCATACCAATAAATTTTTATTGGTCCAATTTGGAGGGCAATCTTTTCGATATGTGGATATGTAAGCATTTATGATCGTTTAGCCTTTAGGTTAGCTATAACAGGTTCAAATTCAATCAACACTTTGCTATAAATATTGCGTTTAAAATAAATCACATGTTTTAGCGGTTCCCAATACTCCACCCAGTCCCAATTATTAAATTCTGGCTTTTCACTCGCATCAAGGCGGATCTTATTGTCGCCGCTCGTTAAGAGCAATAAAAACCATTTTTGTTTCTGCCCAATGCACACGGGGGTTTGAAGATTACGGCGCATATGTGTCGGCAATTTATAACGCAACCAGCGTTTGGTTATGGCTAAAATTTTTACATCTTTTTTTGCCAACCCCACCTCCTCATCTAATTCACGATACATGGTCTCTTCTAAGGTTTCGTATGGGTGTACACCACCCTGAGGAAACTGCCATCCTTGAGATTTGATGCGCTTTCCCCAAAATAATTTGCCACTTTTATTCGCCAAAACAATACCAACATTTAAGCGATAACCTTCTTTGTCGAGCATGATAAATTATGGATTATATTAAAAAAACGGTCCCAGTTTTTCAGTCAAATTTTAAATTGGGAAACCATACCTCTTAAGGCATTTTTTCATAAAAGAGCGTGATTAGCAATGATACGTTTTAGGGTTGCTAATAACTTAAAGGAATGCAGGAGAGGGTTGCTACGAATCATAAAACATCAGTCACCCAGCGATTTGGCGTAGGGTAACTGATGTATTTAACAAAAGCGGGGTTAATCAACAAAGCAAAATCAGTTAACAGGATCTAACTCTCTCACGGCCGCTAATTTCTCTAGGTCTACTGCTATAAAGTGTGTAGAGCCAGCTGGTTTAAAAGGTCCTGTAAACATCCATGAGTAGTCTTGCTTATTTACTCCTTCATCAATAATTAACCATGGATTTTGGGGATTTGCATGGTCATAAAGCGCAAGCTTCTTCGTGAAACTTCTACCTGTTATCCCATCAACAGAGAGCACAGGAGGATGATTCTCTAAGAGTTTTAGAAATCTTAGTGACGCCCCAGAAAGATTTGTAAAGTCAGAACTATCTAAAACGTATGGGTTTTTGAAGCGAACAAATTCTTCTTCTATACGTTCGCTAAGTGGGGCACTAAACCAGGTAGAAACCCTCACTGGAACTAGACCAGACGATTGTTACGTTGATTTGGGTTATCGCGGAAATGACGAAAAGCTGTGTGAGGTTCACGTAACAAGAAGCAAGAGTGCATTAAAAACTCGCGCATTACGCAAAGACATGGAAAGTAGAAGTGCGATTGAACCTGTTATTGAACACATGAAATCTGATGGTTTGCTTAGCAGGAATTATTTGAAAGGAAGTGTTGGTGACAAGGTAAATGCATTGCCTTGTGGAATTGGTCATGATTTACGGATCATTCTAAGAAAGCTAAGGCTTTTTTGGCTCAAAATATTTTGGGGGTTGTATGAATATTTTGCCACACATTTGATCGCTTTTAGTTTTGCTATTGAATAGCAGGGCAAGCGGTTATAATTTGATATCAGAAAATAGATTATTCAGGGGCGACTAAGTAACGTAAATGCGATGGCCCTGAATTTTTAATTTAAACCACTTTGGTCAGAAGTATGTAATTAAAGCCCTCTACGCCGCTCTTCCTGGGCTGCCTGTTGGCGATTTTTACCAATTTTTCTTTGGGCCTTCATAATCCATTGAAGAAATCCCTTGTTTTCTCTTATAGTTTCTGGCTGCAGCCCCTTATCAGGATCATATCTATTACTCAATGTTTCAAAGCTCTCCCCTGCTTTATACGCTTTTACCGCCTCCTCAGAAATAAGCGCTTTAAATTTTTTAATATCAGTTTTATATAAAGCACTCAACCCTGCAAAAGGAACATTGGCTTCATACAAAACCCTCAGTTGTTTAAAGGAAACGCCAGCCTTGTATAAAACTTGCCCATCAGCAGAAGTAATGGCTGCAATTTCATTAGCAACTTTGGTCTTATTGGAGATCAAATCAGCCGCATACATGGTATTCAAATCTGCAGGGGAAACGCCAGATTCGTACAAAGTTTTCAATTGTTTAAAGGGGGCCCCAGCTTTGTATAAAGCTTGTGCATCGTCAGAAGTAAGGGCTACAATTTCATTAGCAACTTTGGTCTTATTGGAGATCAAATCAGCCACATACATGGTATTCAACTCTGCGGGTGGAGCTCCAACTTCGTATAAAATCTTCAATTGTTTAAAGGAGACCCCAACCTCGTATAAAACGCGCGCATCATCAGAAGTAATGGCATTAAATTGATCCCTGTGTAAATCATACAAAAGCCGCAAGTCTACAAACAAGGCTTTTCCTTTGCGATATGCAATTTGCGCTTCAGTAGAAGAAAGGGCTTTAATTTCAGCCAGGAATTGCTCCTTGCCCACACTTATATTTTCTCCAAATGTACTGACCCCATAACAACCTTTCAGCTCTTTAGGAAACGCCCCGGCTTCGTACAAAACCCTCAACTGCTCAAAGGTAACTCCAGCATCATATAAATCTTGTGCTTCAATAGAAGAAAGAGCATTAATTACAAAGTTACGGTCACGCAAAGTCTTAAAATCTGCAGGCCGCGCTCCAGCTTCGTACAAAACCCTCAGCTGCCCGAAGGAAACTCTAGCCGCATATAAAGCTTGTGCCTCATCAGAAACAAGGGCTGTAAATTGCTCCTTATTTTGATCATAAAAATTCTTCATGGTTTCCGGCGTTGCTTTAGCGTCGTATAAAATCTTCAGTTGTTTAAAAGAAACTCCAACACCATATAGGGCTTGTGCTTCGGGAGAAGCAAGGGCTGCAATTTCAGCCTGTCCTTTTTGCTTTTCCCAAGTCAGGAGATCCTTATACAAATCCCTCACCTCCGCGGGACTAGCCCCAGCCTTGTACAAAACCCTCAGCTGTTCAAAGGAAATTTTAGCATTGTATAAAGCTTGCGCATCATCGGATGTAAGGGCTTCAATTTCGGACTTAAATTGGGCCCTGTTCCTGCTTTTATCAGCTTTATACCAGCTTATCACCTCTTCGGGTTTAGCTCCGGCCTTGTATAAAACCCCGAGCTGTTCAAGGGAAACCCCAGCCTTATATAAAGCTTGCGTATCAACAGAAGAAAAAAATTCTCTTGCTCCTAGAGTGTTATATAGCTTCTGAAACAGGCTCTTATCAACATCATTCAGCCCCTTCAAGTACGAGGGGATCCCGACCTCAGATAAAGCCTTAGGAGGCTCAAAAAAACCTCCCGCGCTGTGCGAGACCGGCACCTCAGCAGAAGAAAGGTTTTTAATTTCAACCCGAAATTGATCTTTACCCTTGGCCTCATACAAGTTCTTCAACGTTGCAATGGTTTCTCGTCCTTTGCTATATATAATCCGCGCCACATCAGAAGTAAGAGCATCAAACTGCTCTCTATCAGCCACTTGGCCTTCATCGTCCAAGCACAAATCCCTCAAATCTTGGGGGCTAACTTTTGCTTCGTACAAACCCTTCAACTGTTCAAAAGAAACTCCAACCCCGTATAAGGCCTGTGCTGCAACAGAAGAAAGCGCTGTAATTTCAGCTTTAAATCGGTCTTTACTTTTTGAGCCCCAATCGGCCTCCCACATGGCTTTCAACGCCGCGACGGACCCTTTGCCTTGTTCATATATAATTCTCGCCTCCGGAGAAGCAAGCGCCGCAATCTTATCGTAAAATTCCGCACGGAGATGGGTTTCATCAGCATCAAACCATGCCTTCAGATCCGCAAACGAAAGATTGCCGAATTGATATACGGTTTGCGCTTCCGGAGAAGAAAGAGCTTCTACTCTCCACCCAAATTTACTCTTGTTCGGAGTCTTATCAGCATCATACAAAGCTTTCAATTCTGCAAAAGAGGCTTTTCCATCGTGGTATAAAATTCGCGCTTCTTTAGAGGTAAGAGCTTTAAATTGAGCTGGGTCTTGAACATACAAACCTTTTAAGTCAGCAAAAGTGGCTTTACCTTCGTGGTATATTTCTTGTGCTTCAGGAGAAGTAAGAGCTTTAAATTGTGCCGGGGGGTCTTGAACATACAAACCTTTTAAGTCAGCAAAAGTGGCTTTACCGTCGCGGTATATAATTTGTGCTTCAGGAGAAGAGAGCGCTTTAATCATATCCCGGAATGGCCCTCTGTTCTCGACTGGATAACTCTCATATAAATTCTTAAGCTCGGTAAAAGTGGCTTTGCCTTCGCGGTATAAAATTCGCGCATTATCAGAAATAAGGATATCAATTTCATCGTGAAATGGCTTCTTGTGCCAAAACATCTCAGGTTTATTATACAAATCCCTCAAATCTACAAATGAGGCTTTCCCTTCGCGATATGCAATTCGTGCTTTATCAGAAGTAAAAGCTTTAAGAGCCGCCCCGTCGTTGTCATACAATGCCCCTAAATCTGCAACGGTGGCCCCCTTTCTGTATGCCGCCCTTGCTCCCACAGAGGTAAGTGCTTTAAATTTTGGCCTGTCTTTTATTAGCAACACTCCCAGCTCTTTTGCTGCTGCGAGTATGGCTCTTAAACCCGGTCCTCGTGGCATAATTTACCCCTATTTTATAATTAATCAGGCCTCTTAATATCCCGCTGTCCTGGCATGCCCAAAGCAAAGCCCCATGGTCGCTATTTTACTCTACATACCCATAACCACATAATTACCATGTATGAGGACATCACATATTGCATTTTTGATTGCTGATATAGTTTAACATAAGAATCTTAACAAAAAAATTGATTGGATCAATGAAGGCATAGTCCGCAAGATTTTATTGGTAAATTGGGGCGCTGGATTGAGTACTACAATGGGGTATAAATGAGTTGAATTCACGTAATATCAATTACTATATTAGTTTTGGCTAATTCAAATTTGGACTAAAAATTGACGGCCTCTAACAAACCAACCTAGTCAAATTAGTCCTATATACAAATCAGAATAAATACCAACAAACAAGAAACCAAATAAATAGAGCAGATGATTAAAACTGTTTGCTTGATCAGTAATTGCTTGATTTATAAATGTTTTTAACTTGGGCCGCCCACTACATTTGGCTCACTTTGGATAACAATGGAGCACCCACTCCCGCAAAAGTCCTAGAATTATTACGCTATTTTGGCAAATCTTATAAAGGGCCTGTTGTATTCCGAACATAAAATAAAGTTTAAATTTGCGTAATTTATTAGTACAAAATCAAGCAAAACCCTATTATAATAGGGTTTTTAACGACTATTGGACTAATGAATATGTCAAAACAAATAGTAATGGTTAGCTTGGAAGATTTAGTGCCGACAGATCATATGTACCGTAGATTCTCTGATCTATGGAAGTTTGAGGGAGTACAAAGCCAACTGAGGGATGTGGAAAAAGACAACAACTACCGCTGCTAACCCTGGAAAGCGAAGCGAAGGTTAGTAGTCCGCGGTAGCTGACGATTTTCAGCAGAACGTAG
>CAZMGW010000059.1:784-7414 GCA_964565935.1 uncultured Coxiellaceae bacterium | reverse complement strand
CGCGAAGGCAAGCGCCCGACACAACGTCTGGCCGGAACAGGTGTCAGCATAGACGCGTGAGGCACGAAAGTTGCGGACATAAAAATAGTTAACAAGAGCCGGCATAGCTCAGTTGGTAGAGCAACCGATTCGTAATCGGTAGGTCGGAGGTTCGATTCCTCTTGCCGGCACCAATACTGGCTTGGATTTAAGCATATTCTTTATCGAACACTTCCCCCTAGCTTGAAATAGCATATTTTGATTAAAACCTCGATTTATCCAATACGTAAATTGAAATCCCACGCCTCGCATTATATTTGACCTCTCGCGTAAAACCACATTCAATCAAAAAATCGTGGCACACGGCATTAACATAAGCGATTTTTGATTTGTGCTTTAAAAAATGACCCATGTTTCTTTTTATAAACTTCCTTAAAATGTAGTCGTCAAATGGGTTATATAAATATATTAACGATGGCTCATCTGGTAAGTCGTATACGCTGGCATCTCCCAGCTCAAACGCCACCTCACCCTTTATATCTCCACTAAATGACCTTAAGTTTTTTTGAGCTTCCACGATTAAATTTTGTGAAAAATCAATTCCAGTTACCCGCTTGTATTTTTGACATGCATAAAAACATGCGCGGCCCTTGCCACAACCAATATCAATAAAGTGAGTTTCTGGAGAATCATTTCGTAGTAAATTAAATAATATTTTTAGATATTTTATGGGAACCGCTTGATAAGAGGCAGCATGCATCAGGCTAACCTTGTCATCAGCATCTAGAAGTGAAGGATCGATCTCTCCACTAGTGCTAACGTTATAAACCTTGTCAAATTTGTAGCTGGCAATCGGTCTAATAATAAAATCATCAATTATTAACCAGGGCTTTTTCATGGCTGTATAAATTTTTCTTTTTATTGATTTTATAATTAGATCCCTCGGCGCCATTTTGTCATCGACTCACTCACAAACACCAAGTAAATGTTAAGAAGCTTTACTAGGTTGATTTTATAGAGGCTGGCAAACTGTGTAAAGACTTGTAATCAGTATACCAGGGGTCGTCGAGCCCACTTTTCTGTCTTTGACAATACGCACCGTCTGGCTCACCTTATTTAAAAAAGCGTAGCGACCAACATTTTCTTCCCTTTTTCAAAAACCCATCATATAGTGTCATCTGAAGCTACATATTGAACAACTTAAGGCTTCTATAGTGCTGAATTTAACTAATTTCATGCGGAATTAAATTTATGACAAAACCAGGAAAACTAGGATTGCTTTCGCTAACCTCTCTTGTAACTGGCAACATGATCGGGTCTGGCGTGTTTCTTTTGCCATCTCAATTAGCACGTGTAGGTGGGATTAGCTTGCTATCATGGCTATTCACAGCCACGGGAGCTTTTTTATTGGCTTTGGTTTTTTCTAGAATGAGCAATGCGATCCCTAAAACCGGTGGGCCATACGTATACGTAGAGCACGGAATGGGTCGGTTTATGGGGTTTCAAACAGCATATCTTTATTGGATCTACACCGGTGTTGGCAATATCGCTATAACTGTCGCTCTTATTGGCTATCTGCGCGTTTTTTTCCCACAACTAGCAAACCCTGTGTGGGGCATGACAGTAGCTACTGCACTCCTTGGTTTTTTAGTAATGGTAAATGCTTCTGGTATCAGTAAGGCTGGCCTACTTCAGTTATTAACAACCATTTTCAAAATATTGCCATTGATTGCAATAGCTATTTTCGGCTGGAACTATTTCCATTTAGAATACATAACCGATAATTTTAATGTCACATCCAGTTCAAATTTTTCAGCTTTTTCACATGCTGCCACCTTAACTTTATGGGCATTTGTGGGGGTAGAATCGGCTGCCGTACCAGCTGAATCTGTAGACAACCCTAGACGCAATATACCGCTCGCAACTCTATTTGGAACTGCTATTGCAACTGTTTTATACATTGCTTGTTCCACCGTAGTTATGGGGATGATTCCAACCGCAGAACTAGCCGCTTCCACCTCTCCATTTGCCGCAGCAGCAAAAATGATATTTGGACGCTGGGGCGAATTGATTATCGCAGGCGGCGCAGTTATCTCTTGTTTTGGCTGCTTAAATGGCTGGATTTTAATTCAGAGTCAAATATCGATGGCAATTGCAGACGATGGCCTTTTCCCAAAAATATTTGCCAAACGTAACAAATTTAATGTTCCTGGATGGGGACTGGTTGTAAATTTTGTTTTACTCTGCAGCATGCTGTGGCTTACTCTAGACGCCGACCTGGTAAATCAATTCAATCTCGCCATTCTAGTTGCAACTACCGCCTGCTTATTTGTTTACTTTAGCGTTGGAATGTCTGAATTAATATGGCTGATAAATGATGATAAGCTAAAAAGCGGGGGCAACAAAATCCACGCTGCCATTGCTCTGCTCGCAAGCGCCTACTCGATCTGGGCTTTTGTTAGCTCTGGGCAAACAATAGTTTATGGCGTCATGCTGTTATTTATGGCTGGTATCGCGCTATACACCTTTTCGATGCTAAGAGGTAAAGCTATGAATATTCTTGAAAAATAAGCCTCCAATCAAGGGAGCTTATTTTCGAGCATACTAAACCATTCAGGCCTTGCCATTGCACCCCAAGACATTAACCAGCTTGTGACGCACCACTTGTTTAATCGCATCTCGTGCTGGCGCTAGATACTTGCGTGGATCGAAGTTTGCTGGGTCTTCGAACAGGCTTTTTCGGATCAAAGCGGTCATAGCCAAGCGCAAATCCGAATCAATATTAATTTTACACACCGCCATCGAAGCGGCTTTTCTTAAAAGATCTTCAGGCACGCCTTTTGCTCCAGGCATTTTGCCACCAAATTGGTTTATCATTTCCACATATTCAGGCAGCACTGATGATGCACCATGAAGAACGATTGGGAAATTTGGCAACCTGCGACTAACCTCTTCTAAAATATCAAAACGCAGTTTTGGTTCGCCTTTAAATTTATAAGCCCCGTGACTTGTGCCGATAGCAATTGCGAGTGAATCTACTCCGGTTTTGGTGACGAATTCTTCGACTTCCGAAGGATCGGTATAAAGCGCGTCTTCGCTGGCAACTTTGACGTCGTCTTCAACACCCGATAACTTTCCCAACTCACCTTCAACAGTTACATTGCGAGGGTGCGCATATTCAACAACTTTGCGGGTCAACTCGATATTGTCTTTGAACGATAAATGCGAGCCATCAATCATGACCGAAGTAAAACCACCGTCGATACAAGATTTGCACAGTTCAAATGAATCGCCATGATCTAAATGCAAGCAAATTGGTAGATTGGTTTCAATTATTGCCGCTTCAACCAGTTTCATTAAATAAGTGTGATTGGCGTATTTTCTTGCGCCGGCAGAGACTTGCAGAATTAATGGGGCGTTTTCTTCTTTCCCTGCTTCGGTTATCCCTTGAATGATTTCCATGTTGTTAACATTGAAAGCACCAATTGCATAACCACCAGAATAAGCCTTTTGAAACATTTCTTTGGTAGACACTAGAGGCATATTAACTCCTTGTAGGTTTGATTTTGGATGAGGCATTTTAACATAAAAGGTCAAACCGAGTAAAACCATTTAAAAATAACCAGTTAATTGATAATGATAATAATTTACGTTTAGTAGATGTTGTCAGTTGATTGAAATGATACAATTGTGAGCTGTTAGTTCAAACTTAATTAAGTCGGTAGCGCAGGTTTCAGCCTGCGAGATCAAGGCACAGTTTTGATAACGGAGGGTATATGAAATACAAAAATTTTGGTCGCGATATTCTGAAATGTGACTTTGAAGAGGGCTGGAGCAAATGGCCTTCCGATAGCAATAAAGGCGTGCCAATGCCTGAAGGACAAAAACCTTATTCGCCTGAAGATAAACTCGTTGATTTAGTGGCCCCAGAGCACTTTAATTTTGATGTTAAATTGGTTGATGCGATTAAAAATCGCCGCTCGCGTCGCAAATTTACAGACGGCTCCTTGACCTTAAAAGAGCTTTCTTTTTTGTTGTGGTCCACCCAAGGTGTTACTGATAAAGATATTTTTGCTCACCGTGCGGTTCCTTCTGCAAGCGCACGCCATCCATTTGAAACTTATTTGGTAATTCGCCGGGTTAAAGACTTAAAACCGGGAATCTACCGTTATTTACCTCTTGAACACAAATTGTGCTTGGTTTCTGATGAATCCGGTATAACCGACAAAATTTCCACCAGCTGTTTTGAAATCAATCAACCGCAAATGCAAAATGCTGCTGTGGTTTTCATCTGGACAGCCATACCCTACCGCTCTGAATGGCGTTCTGGCCCCTATGCGTATAAATTTATTGCGCTTGATGCTGGGCACGTTTGTCAAAATCTTTATCTCGCAGCCGAAGCGATTCACGCCGGTACTTGTGCTGTTGCTGCATATGAACAAAATACGGTTGACAAAATTATTGGGGTAAATGGCAAAGACGAGTTTGCGGTTTATTTGGCAACGGTGGGGAAAATTTCTTAACACATAATCTAAAGCTTCACTCTTGGCCAATTTTTTTAATAGCGCGATCAATTTTTTCAAATAACTGATTGGTTACTTTGTATTCATCATTTTCAATTTTACTAATGTAGGCTTGTGACACATTAAGATATTTAGCCAAAGAGTCTTGGGTTATTCCTGCCCTCATACGCACCAAAGCAATTCTGTTTTTAATAAAATCAGCCGGGTCAAAATCAACGTAATCTTTTTGTGAAACGCATTGGATCACCATCCGGTCAATGTTTTCCTTTAAGTTTTTATACACAGTTATAGGCAATAAAACATATTCCGGATTCCCAGCTGTATTTTTAATTGTTTGTAGTGTTGTATTCATTTGTATATATCCCCTCTAGATTTAATACGCTCTATCCTGATAATTCTCACTGTGTCATCTCTATCATAAACAATTCGCCATTTGCCAACTCGAAGACGCCAGTACTCCTCTCCCACTAGCTTTTTTATATCCAATGTTTTTGAATCTGGATCATAAGAAAGCTCCATAATCTTATCAGTAATTCTGAGTCTTTCTTTTGCATTAAGACTAGTCAGTTTTTTACTAGCTTGTTTATGGATTTGCACTTTGTACATGGTTATAAATATAACCTAAATTGGTTATACTTACAAGATCAATAAAATTATTAAAACGTCCGCTTCCAAGCACGATAAGACTCGCCAAGCACATCGGTTTGAATATCCCATGCTGGATGATTGAAACCAAGTTGAGTTTCAATCGCCTCCTTGTTTTGATGAGTTCTGTAACCAATGGTTGCAGCGATCAAATTATTATTTTGGTCAGCTGCGACTTCTAAAGAGCCAACACCACATTGCCAGCTATAATTTTGTAATTTATCGCGGGTAACAAGCCCAGAACCAAGTTGACTTTGTATTTCTTTGATAATCCAAACTGAAGTTG
The DNA here is from genome assembly GCA_964565935.1 of uncultured Coxiellaceae bacterium. Taxonomy (GTDB): domain Bacteria; phylum Pseudomonadota; class Gammaproteobacteria; order UBA9339; family UBA9339; genus JBAXAM01. The sequence goes on along the minus strand of CAZMGW010000059.1, from coordinate 1,981 downwards.
CGGTCTTCAATTTTTCGTAAATCCGCTCCATTTTTTTAGAAATCATGCTGCCATCATCGTTACCCGTAAGCAATTTAGTCGTAAGATCATCATTGATCGCTTTAACAAGCAAGATGCGATTTTTATTGGTCCAAGTGTACGTTGTAGTCACGGTCGCCGGCCTCATCTCCCCCCGCCCCAAAGCGTTCTGCAATTGATCAAGATTAAGTGGTGATTGCATGCCAGTCTGGGCCAATGCCAATTGCAGCGCAATGCTATTGAATTTTGAGCATTGATTTGGACTATTCGCACTGTCTGCCAACGAAGCGCTACACAAAACCAATAAAATTATGGATATAAACAACTTCATAAACACAAGAATAAACAATTCCCCGCGATTTTAACAGTATTTTTAAAATTTAATTTTGTGCTACGTTAGACAAGCAATCTTTTAAAAACTTTTTTAATTTAAATTCACTGGAGGATATAAAATGAACAAAAAAAATTCAGTTGTTGAGTTGTCAAACCAAGAGATAGCTTTGGTTTCTGGCGGTGATTTGTTTGATGGGCTGTGTGATAGTTTGGTAAATATAGCAAAAGATGCTGCCATCCGAACAGGAAGAGCAATTAGCCAAGGAATCAATGAAGCAATCATAAAAGTAGGGCGAGAGATGGCGGATAATTTTATGAAAAGTTTACAAGATGCTCTGAAAAATAACAAAAACCCATAATAAACACAAACACTTGCGAAAATTAGTGGCACAACATCATCATACATGCTATATAATAAGTGTTTTTTAGAGACTTAGCTGATTAACTTAAATTTTTGAGGGTACTAAAATGATTAATAAAAATTCAGTTGTTACGCTATCGAAAGAAGAAGTAAATTTGGTTGTAGGAGGTATGCTTCGTGGGTTTACAGATGCAGTCAAAGATGCAGCACGTGAAGTGGGCAAAGCAGCGGCACAGGTCAATAAAACTGCCGATCAAGTCGCCAGAGAAGCTGGTGCAGCAGGTCGGGAGATTAAAGATGAGTTTATGAAAGGCAGGGAAGAAGGCAAAAAAGAGGGCAAATAATAAACACTGTTCCTACCGGACCTCTCCATTTTGAAACGGTTTCTGAGATGGGTTTTGTAATAATGATTTTTTAATACAAATCCAGTAAAATCAGTCCATGTCCGTGTACACACACCAAAAAACCGCTCTAATCACCGGCGC
>CAZMGW010000059.1:0-741 GCA_964565935.1 uncultured Coxiellaceae bacterium | reverse complement strand
ACCGGCGCAACCAGCGGGATTGGAGCGGCTTTTGCTAGAATCTTAGCCAGCCGAAATTATGACCTGATCATTACCGGCAGGCGTGAAGACAAAATCAAAGCACTCGCTCAAGAACTGCAAACCAATTACAAAATCAACGTTGAAGTAATGATCGCCGAGTTAACCAACGATGATGATCTCGCCCTCCTCGTTCAAAAAATAAAATCACAAAAAAACCTGAATTTGCTCGTAAACAACGCAGGTTTTGGCAGCAGAAGCATCTTCCATGAGGGCGATATCGCGTTTTGGGAAAACATGCTCAAAACACACACTGAAGCGGTAATAAAACTTACCCATGCGGCACTACCCACCATGTTGGCCAACAAATCTGGAAGCATTATCAACGTATCTTCAATTTTAGCGTTTTTCCCCTATCGCCAGCACGTGATGTACACCGCCACTAAAGCGTTTATTAATATGTTCACGCGAACCCTCGCCAGAGAGTTGCGTGGCACTGGGGTGCGGGTACAAGCTTTGTGCCCCGGATTGACGGTTACTGATTTTCATACGCAAATCGGATTGGAAAGGGAGCACGCTTATAGATCCCGTGGATTTATTAAACCAATGCTGCCAGAAACCGTGGTTGCCAAATCACTAAAAGCACTGGCTAAAAATAAAATTGTTTACGTTCCTGGTTTTCTGAATAAGCTTATTGTAGCGTTGGCAGTGTTGACTAAATTTAAAGGGTAGGCGCAAGCTTTA
>CAZMGW010000058.1:0-7468 GCA_964565935.1 uncultured Coxiellaceae bacterium | reverse complement strand
GCGCCTCTTCTGAATACCCCGTGGCTTGCCACGGGGAAATTGATTATTTTGGCTAACCGAATTTTAACTAATAAAAACAATAAATTAAGCCGCATAGAGCCGCTACTCAAATATGAGGGCAAGCCATTTAATAATGAGTGTCATGCGCCAAAAGTATAATCGTATCCATTCAAAAAAACATATTGTATAATGGCAAAAAAAACGAGCTCCAAACAACGACCCAAACTTAAAGCAGTACTGTAGCAGTTTGATTAATTGTCAGATTTACACAAGGGAACAGGGCATAATATGAAAATTAGCATTCGCTTTAGCATCTTAACCATCCTATTAACGCTATTGGTTGGCGTATCGCTATTTATTGTTAGCATTAATTACTTCGCTCTGGACACAATATTAGTTAAAACAACCGAAAACACCCTTGAAAATGCCGGCGGCAAGGTTAGCGAACAAGTGGCAAGATATTTACAACCGCTCAATCGCTTCTCCTACGTTGGAGCAAATTTAATCGCCAATAATGTCATTACTCCAGACCCATCTAACAAGTTTGTAAACTTTCTCAATAGTATTGTTTCAGATGAAACCGGAGTTGCATCTACTTTTTGGGCAGATGAGCTAGGTAATTTTTATTTGCTAAAAAAAGCTGAAAACAATCAATTAACAAACATAAACATCATAATTAATCCTGGTAACATCAGAAGCACAGAAAATATTTATGATTCAAACATGAATTTGATTGGCTCCAAAGAAACCGTTGGCGCCAGCTTTGACCCTAGATTACGACCATGGTACCAACAAGCAAAATTCAAAAAACAACCGGCTTGGTTCGTTTATCCCATGGTGCTTACGGGTACTAAAAAAAATGAATTGGGAATTACTGCAGTTTATCCAATCTACGATAAAGCAAAAAAACTGCGCGGTGTCTTTGGGATAGACATCCCGTTGGGCGCCATATCTACATTTGTATCACAAATCAAGGTCACTGAAAATAGCGTGGTTTTTGTTTGCAACGCTCAAGGCCATTTAATAACCGCCTATAGCGCAAATCTCAATTTGCTCGAGGGCTATAAAATGCCAAATTTAGATGACCTAGGCATGGCATGGGTAAAACATTCTTTTGCTCTCTATCACCAAACACTCGATCCAACGTTCATCTACAGCTACAACAACAAAAAATATATTGCCGCTTATGAAAAAATTCCAAACATCAAAAGCGACTCTGAGTGGACCATTGGCATTATAACGCCATATCAAGACATTGTTGCTCCATTGCAACGCGGCATCTTCTTTTCTTTTATTTTCATTTTTGTCGCGTTGGTATTTGGCATTATCTTCTCCGCTTTCTTTTCTTCTCGCATTAGCAACCCCATCATTAAGCTAGCAAAAGATGCTGAGCTAATCTGCCAGTTAAAACTAGAAGAAGTAAAACAACTATATTCACGAATTAAAGAAATTGATTATATGGCAGACTCTTTCATGAAAATGAAAAGCGCACTGAATTCTTTTCAACGTTATATGCCAATCGCCTTAGTAAAAAATCTAATCTCAAGCGGCAAGGTGGCTGAAGTAGGTGGAGAAACCAAAGAAATTACTCTCTTGTTTTCCGATATCGAAAACTTCACTCCAATTTCTGAAAATATGTCGCCACAAAAAGTGATGCAGTATTTATCAGAATATTTTCAAGCCATAACGAAAGTTGTTATAAACACCAAAGGCACTGTAGATAAGTATATCGGCGATGGTGCTATGGCTTTTTGGGGTGCTCCAATTGAAGATCCGCAACACGCGCTACACGCTTGCCAAGCGGCGGTGCAAATAAAACGTGCTTTTGTACAATTAAATGATAAATGGCGCAGTGAAGGCAACCCACAAACAGCTACCCGCATTGGTATTAACACTGGGCAAGTTATTGTCGGCAATGTTGGCTCTGATGACCGGTTAAGCTACACCGCATTAGGCGATGATGTTAATTTAGCCAGCCGTTTAGAAAGCCTAAATAAAACCTATGGGACTTATACCCTAGTAAGTGAAAATACTTATAAAATCGTAAAAGATTATTTTAAGTTTAGATTGATCGATAAAGTTGCGGTGAAGGGGAAAAAACAAGGGGTATATGTTTATGAGCTAATCGATGAGAAAACAGAAACTCCAGACCTACAATTAGAACAATATAATCAAGTGTTTCAAGAGGCCTTTGGTTTGTATGAGCATGGCGAATGGGAAAAAGCTAGCGGGCTCTTTTCTGAATTAGCAACCAAAAACCCGCAAGACCGCGTGTTACAAATGTTTATCGAACGCTGTCAAACTTTTGGTAAAAAACCACCAGAGAACTGGACGGGAACATGGATAATGAATCACAAATAATTAACCATGTAAGCAATCAGGAAAAATCATGCCATCTCATAAACAAAAAACTTTAGTTCTGATCGATGGCTCGTCTTATTTACACCGCGCTTTTCGTGCTCTACCACCACTAACCACCTCAAAAGGGAACCCAACCGGCGCTGTTTATGGTGTGGTTAACATGATCAAAAAAATGATCAGCGATTATAAACCAGACCATATCGCGGTGATATTCGATGCCAAGGGGAAAAACTTTCGCCACGAAATGTATCCGCAATATAAAGCTACTCGCCCACCAATGGAAGAAGATTTGAAAGTTCAAATTGAACCATTGCATGAAGTGATTAAAGCCATGGGTTTGCCGCTTTTAGTTATCGCAGGAGCCGAAGCAGATGATGTGATAGGAACTCTTGCGCGGAGGGCGGCCAAAAAGGATTTTGCGGTTTTGATTTCAACTGGGGACAAGGATATGGCCCAACTTGTCGATAAAAATATCACCCTAGTTAACACCATGACCAACACCGCCATGGATGAGCAAGGAGTTCAAAAAAAGTTTGGGGTAACTGCCGAAAGAATGACCGATTATTTAACTTTAGTAGGCGATACTTCCGACAATATTCCTGGCGTTAATGGGGTAGGGCCCAAAACTGCAGTAAAATGGTTGGATGAGCATGGAACACTCGAAAATATTATTAAAAACGCTGACTTAATCAAAGGCAAAGTTGGGGAAAATCTGCGCGCAAGTTTAGATCAACTGCCTCTTACCAGAAAATTAGTGACAATTAAGGACGATCTTGAACTGGACGTTGGTTTTGATGATTTAAGCCCACGAGCTTCTGACAATCAAAAGCTTATCGAGCTGTTTACTCATTTGGAATTTAAAAACTGGCTTGCCGGTTTAGTTGGTGATAAACAATTACAAGCTATAGGCGTTGAAAAATATCATGTCATTTTAACGGAAAAAGATTTTGCTCACTGGTGTGAAAAATTACAACACGCCAAATCTTTTGCCTTTGACACTGAAACCACAAGCCTGCATGTTGTTCAGGCGGAAATTGTAGGGTTTTCATTTGCGCTTGAAGCTGGCGAAGCAATTTATATTCCGGTTGCCCATGATTATGTTGGTGCACCAAAACAGCTTGAGCGCGATTATGTCTTACAAAAATTAAAACCAATTCTCGAAGATCCTCACAAAACCAAGCTGGGACAAAATATAAAATATGACATGAGCGTTTTGGCAAACTATGGCATTAACCTCAAAGGGGCTGGCTATGACACCATGCTTGAGTCATACGTTATAAATAGCTCAATAAATCAACATGATAAAGAATCGCTGGCGTTGAGGTATTTAGGCAAAACTATCACAACCTATGAAGATCTAGCTGGTAAAGGCGCCAAACAAATCCCTTTTAGCCAAATAGAATTAGAAAAAGCTGTCCCCTACGCCGCAGCAGATGCCGATCTTGTTTTACGGTTGCATGAAATCCTTTGGCCACAAATCACGAGCATAGAAAAACAAGAAAAGGTTTTTAAAGAAATTGAAATGCCCTTGGTAAGTGTTTTGTCGAGAATGGAAAGGCATGGTGTTTGCATCGACAAAGAATTCTTGCAAAATTTCAGTCATGAGCTTGCTCAACGCTTGCACGCCCTTGAACAACAAATATATAAAATTGCCGACGCCGAATTTAATATAAACTCTCCTTTGCAATTGCAGGAGATTTTATATCAAAAACTGCAGCTGCCGATTTTGCAAAAAACCCCGACGGGGCAACCATCAACTGCGGAACCGATATTGCAGGAGTTAGCGCTTGACTATCCATTACCAAAAATAATTTTGGAGTACCGCAGCTTAAGTAAATTGAAATCGACTTACACGGATGCATTACCCCTGCAAATTTGCCCCAAAACCAGCCGCGTACATACCTCGTATAATCAAGCAGTTACCAGCACGGGCAGGCTTTCTTCGACCGATCCAAACTTGCAAAATATTCCAATTCGCAATGAAGAGGGCCGCAAAATTCGACAGGCATTTATTGCCCCACCCGGGTTTACTTTAATTTCTGTCGACTATTCGCAAATTGAATTGCGTTTAATGGCGCACCTTTCGCAAGACAAAAATTTATGTCGAGCCTTCCATTGTGCCGCTGACGTGCACCGCGCAACTGCCGCAGAGATTTTCAATATTGAATTAAATGCAGTTACTGATACCCAACGTCGTGACGCTAAAACCATTAACTTTGGTTTGATTTATGGCATGTCAGCTTTTGGTTTAGCCAAGCGTTTGGGAATGTCGCGCGAAGATGCACAAAACTATATCGACCTGTATTTTACAAGGTACCCCGGGGTAAAAGATTACATGGAAAAAATGCGCAAATTGGCGCACCACCAAGGATTTGTCGAGACGATCTTTGGTCGCAGACTTTGCATCCCCGAAATTAAATCTAAAAATTTTATGCGCCGAGCCGCTGCAGAAAGAGCGGCCATTAATGCGCCGATGCAAGGCAGTGCCGCTGATATCATGAAAATTGCCATGATCAACATCGATCATTGGATTCAAAAATGTGATTTTAAAATCACCATGATTATGCAAGTCCACGATGAATTGGTTTTTGAAGTTGATGTCAAACATGTCGAAGTGGCTGCTAAAGAAATTAAAAAGCAAATGGAGCATGCTTATGAGCTTGATGTTCCGATAATTGTTGATGTTGGTGTCGGTAACAATTGGGGCGAGGCGCATTGAGATTGTGAAGCATTTTTTTTGTGAGCGCTATTGCAGATAACCACTTGATTAACAACAAAATAGATCAACAAAAAGCAGGCGGCTATTTAAGAATTCCTTAAGGTACAAATAAAACAAATAGGTTTATCATAAATCAGTAGGATTTATGATAAGTGTCTGTATTATGAGACCGTTGCAATCCAACCTCAATTTTACATTGAGGGCTTTTTTCCAATAGACGCAGGCTTTAGCTTGCGCCAATTTGGCACAACCTTGGCAACGTAGGCTGGAGCTTGCGACTATCCAATACGTGACTTCGGATTACAGCAAGTTCATTATTAGGGCACACAATTGACACGGGTTTTTTCTTTGTTAAACGCCCAACTAATTTAAACTTTACCAAGGGGACTATAATATGAATATTGGAATTGGTAAGTTCATCGGCTGTGTCATGATTGTAATAGGTACTGCAATCGGAGGGGGAATACTCGCATTGCCTACGCAATTTTCTGGTGCTGGATTTGTATGGTCATCAATCACCATGTTAGCGGCATGGGGATTATTAACCATAACGGGATTGTTAGTTGTTGAGATGAGTTTGGCTCTTCCTAAAGACTCTTGCAGCTTCGGCTCTATGGCGGCAAAGACCCTTGGTACTCCCGGAAAAATCGTTACCTGGGTCTCGTATTTATTATTGCTTTGCTCAGTAGCGGCTGCGTTCATGGCGGGCGAGTCGTCTCTTATTGTTAGCCTCATTCACTCATCACTAAACATCACAATACCTTCTTGGTTAAGCACAATATCATTCACCTTGGTTCTAGGGTCAGCAGTATTTTGGGGCACTAAAACGGTAGATTTTGTTAATCGCGGCCTATTTAGCGCGAAAGGTTTGTTATTAGTCGCTACTTTAGCATTAGCTCTACCCCACGTTAATGTTGCTAATTTACTCGCCAACCAAGATATTGGTCGCGCCAAATATCTTTGTATGGCCTCCCCTATTTTTCTACACATGTTTAACTTTCATTTCGTTATTCCAAGCTTAAGGATGTATGTTGGTGAGGATGCCAAGGATCTAAAATGGATAATAATTTCAGGCACTACGGTTGCTTTAATAATTTATTTATTATGGACTGTAGTAGCCTTGGGTATCGTGCCATTAATGGGAGACAATAGTTTTACCACACTGACACAACTAGGCCATCCCGCTGGCCCCCCTGATTTTATTAAGGTTATAACGACTATTATTAATGACAAATGGGTTACCGCGAGCATTAACGGGTTTTTTAATGTTTCAATAACAACCTCATTTTTAGGAGTATCACTTGGGTTGTTTGATTTTCTAGCAGATGGCTTTAAGCGCCCAAACACTCATTTTGGCCGCCTCCAAACTGCCGGTCTAACTTTTATACCACCGCTTGTGTTTGCCCTGTTTTATCCTAATGGATTTATTATGGCTCTAAACTACGCGGCTTCTTTCATTGCAATTTTATGTTTGATTTTGCCAGCCTTAATGGTTTACCGTTTGCGTAAAAGTGCGGAGTTAAAATCGTCATATCGTGCGTTTGGCAATAATTCATTATTTGTTGTAACAGTCATCGTTGGGGTTGTCCTTTTTGTATTGCCAATCTTAACTAATTTAAATTTACTACCGTGTCTTAAATAAGGTTGGCTATGAGCATTGGAGTTGGCAAGTTCGTCGGTTGTGTCATGATTGTTATAGGAACAATAATTGGTTCCGGGATACTTGCGTTACCACTAGTGCTTGCGGGCGCTGGTTTTGTTTGGTCCGTAATTGCCATATTAGCATCATGGGCTATATTATCCGTGACTGGATTGCTTGTTCTTGAAATGGCTCTGGCGCTGCCTGCGGGAGCCTGTACTTTCAGCTCCATGGCAGAAAAAACTCTCGGGATTCCTGGCAGAATTGCCACATGGATGTCGTGTTTACTGTTGCTTTACTTGGTGGTAGCAAGTTATCTGACGGGAGCGTCAACTCTCTTGGCTGTTCTTATCGAGCCAGTAATGGATGTTGCTACAATACCTGGCTGGGTCTTTTCTTTGTTGTTTACGCTTGTATTTGGAGCCGCCGTTTATGTGAGTACTGCAGCAGTTGATCGGTTTAATCGTGGCTTATTTAGCCTTAAAGGTTTTTTATTATTTACTACCATAATACTGGTCATCCCTGAGGTTGATATTAGCAAATTAATTGCTAATCAAAGCATGGCACAAGCTAAATATCTTCTGGTGGCATCACCGATCATCATGCTTATTTTTAATTTCCAATTCGTTATTCCAAGCTTAAGAATGTACGTCGGTGATAAACCCAGGGAGCTAAAATGGATAGTGATTTTGGGTTCTACAATTTCTCTAATAATTTATTTGTTATGGGAAGCGGTAACTTTAGGTACT
>CAZMGW010000057.1:0-7755 GCA_964565935.1 uncultured Coxiellaceae bacterium | reverse complement strand
TATAGCTTGGGGTGACCGAACCGCGAAGAGCGGTGAAGGGAACCCCAAGAAGATTTCCCCAGATATTTCAAGCCCTGTAGGGGCGTGACAAATTATTTCGTTGAGCCAGATCAACTACCCGCAGTTTTTGTATCCAAAACCGTGCTTATTGAGCAGAATTACAGCCAAATATTTTAGGACAAATCAAAAAGTTAAATACCGTTTATTGTCACATAACCATTTTAAGGTTTTCTTAATATTTTTTTGTAAAAAGGCAGCTATAGTATAAGTAAGCGTTTTTTACTGAACAGTATAAATTTAATTTTGAAATGAGACCCTATGAAAAATAAAAACTACTTAGTCAAAATAATTTGCATCATTCTAGTATGCAGCATGTCCGTATGCTTCAGCGCAAAAGCTTGGTGCATGACACCAGCAGAAGAGCTTTATAACCAAGCGATGAGGATGAGTATGAGTAAAAATTATAGTGAAGATATGATTGAATATTTCAATGAGATATTTCAGAAGCACCAAAATGATCAGTGGCTTCAAGAGCCATCTCATCTTTTTTTAGCCCGTTACAATCATGGAGTGGCTTGTTATAAATTTGGTTTTGATTCAGATGCGACGAACAATTCCAATTGATTGTTACTGGGAAACAATTTACGCCAGAACAACGCGAGAGAGCTAGTACTGCTATTGAATTAGTAAATCATCCTGATGATTCTGATATAGATATAGATTTTTTATATGAAGATGAGTTGTTAAGTGATAGTGATTTTAGTATTCAGGAAGGTCCAGCTCCTGGGGTTACATCAAGTAAACCAAAGACTAAACCTTCGGGCGACGGTTCTGTTGCTAGTGTTGATGCTGATTCTGGCCCGCCATCTAACAACAGTACTGCTGATGCTGGAAAACAACAGCATAGTCAGGCAGAACGCGAGTCTCCAGGGGATGCTGAAGCAGGCGCAAAAAATAAAGGTAAAAGGAAAAATCGCGCAAGGTTGGGAGGAATAGGGAATACCGCTATGAAAATGCAAAAAAATAATACATGGTACAACGATCAAAAGCAAATGGCTGACGCAGGTGATCCTGAAGCCCAGATTCGTATAAACAAATACAACCAATATTGTGATGACTATAATAGGTCGAGAGAAAAAAAAGATATAGCGACAGATGATGTTGTGGATAAGGACAGGGTAAGGGAAGTAATCAGGGTAAGGGAAGTAATATGGAGAGCAAGAGAGTCAGCAGGCGATTCTGAAGCTATTGAGTTTATGAAGACATACAGAGAACGGCATAGGAAATATGCGAGAAATCTGAGCAAACGTTTGAGAACAGGCGCTGCTGCAGGGGATTCTACAGCTATAGAAAAATTAGAGCTCAAAGCAGAGCGTGAAAAGCAACGGAAGGCAGGGCTAAAAGTAAAAGCTGATACAGGGGATGAGGCCCCACCAAGAAAGAAGCAGCGAACATTTCAGCCGCAGGGCGGTCGCGACATCGGTACAGCGCAAAGCGAAGAATGGGACGTCGTTGATGAGGAGGTTAGGATAAGGAGGCGAGCTCCGTTAGTAGTTGCAGCAGAAAGAGCGGGGGAGGTTTGTCGGTAGGTTGTGGAAATATTTTGAGGCGGAAAACCAATTTACTTTGATTTCTGTAAATACAGAACAATTCACCCAAGGACAACGCGGGATGCTGATTCTGGCAGCTATCCAGCGACAGGCCCACAACCATGCAGAACGCTAGTCCTTAGGTGACGCTGCATAATCTGGGGTAGCTCTACCCTTAAGAATTAGATAAAAAATTAGCCTTGAATTTTCTCGGTAATTTGAGTAAAATTGCTCAATCAATTGAGTAATTTTGCTCAAATTAGTGAAATTTAAAAAAAATCCACGCCACACCAAGAGAAAATTATGTACCAAAGATCAGCTTATCAAGCACTGCGACAAAAATTGCTGAAACCGCGCCTGTTTTTACAAATTATTTCCGGTCCAAGGCAGGTAGGAAAAACCACATTGGTGCAACAAGTGCTGGATGGCTTGCCTTCTGCATATCTTTATGCTTCAGCGGATGAACCTGGGTTGCTTGATTATACTTGGATAGAAGCCCAGTGGAACATTGCTCGCAAAAAAATCAACAATAAAAAGGCCGCGGTTTTAGTGCTAGATGAGGTTCAAAAAGTACCTAATTGGACAACCGTTGTAAAAAAGCTCTGGGATGAAGATACCCGACACAAAACTCCGCTGCAGGTTGTGTTGCTTGGCTCGTCGTCTTTGTTGATGCAGAAAGGGCTTGAAGAAAGCATGGCTGGAAGGTTTGAGATAATTAATCTGTCGCACTGGTTTTTTTCGGAAATGCGGGATGCGTTTGGTTGGAATCTGGATAAATATATTTATTTTGGTGGATATCCTGGTGCCGCGGCATTGGTTGACGATGAACCACGTTGGGCAAAGTATGTTGTTGATTCTTTAATTGAGCCAACTATTGCGCGGGACATTTTGCTTTTGAATCCGGTTTATAAACCAGCGTTATTAAGACAGTTATTTCAGCTTGGGTGTCACTATTCTGGACAAATATTGTCATTACAGAAGATGCTAGGGCAGTTGCATGATGCGGGTAACACCACTACTTTATCTCATTACCTTAAGCTGCTTGAAGGAGCGGGAATGTTGACTGGGTTACAGAAATATTCTGGACCTATCGTCAAGCAAAAAGCGTCTAGTCCTAAATTACAGGTTTTAAATAATGCTCTTATGACCTCTCAGTCAGATTATAATTTTGCAGCAGCAAAGCAAAAACCTGAGTATTGGGGACGTTTAGTAGAATCAACAGTGGGTGCACACTTAGTAAATAGCGTGCTCGGTAATAATGACGTGCGGATATTCTATTGGCGGAGCGGCAATTTTGAGGTTGATTTTATTATCAAAAAAGGTGCAAAAATTATTGCACTCGAAGTCAAAAGCACGAGCAGAGAAGTAACTCTTCCAGGCATTGCGGAATTTAAAAAAAGCTACAAAGGTGCTACTCCATTTCTTGTTGGTGGTTCGAGTGGAGTTGCGTTAGAAGAGTTTTTGGCTCAACCGCTTGCTAATTGGCTATGAGGGTGTGTTGAATTATCGATTGCAAGCCGTGGAGACACCTTGATTTCCGTGTTCGATTTTTCCCCCAGTATGAAGCGCCTCCATCCGGCATATGCCACCATTGCACCGTTGTCGGTGCAAAATTCTAGGCGAGGATAATAAATTTTGGTGTTTTCTATGCTTGCCATGTGATCTAATTTTTGGCGCAACATTTTATTAGCGCTAACTCCACCGGCGACAACCAGCCTAGTTAATCCAGTTTGCCGAATCGCACGCCGACATTTTATGGCGAAAGTATCGACCACTGCATCTTGAAAGGCATAAGCGATATCGGCTTTGGTTTGTGGGTCATCGCCAAATTCGTGAAAACAATTCAGAGCAAAAGTTTTCAATCCACTAAAACTAAAATCTAATCCAGGTCGGTTAACCATTGGGCGTGGGAAACGAAAGCGTTTTGCATCCCCTTGTTTTGCGAGTTTTTCTAACTCTGGTCCACCGGGGTAGGGGAGATTTAAAATTTTAGCCACTTTATCGAAAGCTTCACCCGCGGCATCATCTGCCGTTTCGCCTAAAATTTCATATTTGCCAAATTCAGCAACTTCAATCAATTGCGTGTGTCCGCCGGAAACTAGCAGCGCAAGAAAAGGAAATTCAGGAGGATCGGGTTCGAGTAAAGGCGCGAGCAAATGGGCTTCCATGTGATTAACTGCAACTGCCGGGATTTTTAAAGCGTAGGCGAGTGATTGGGCAAAAGCAGCTCCAACGAGTAATGCGCCAACAAGGCCTGGACCGGCCGTATACGCGATCGCATCTAAATTTTTTAATTCAATATTAGCATCAGCTAAAACTTTTTTGATCAAAGGCAATATTTTGCACACGTGATCGCGTGATGCTAATTCTGGTACAACACCGCCGAATTTAGCATGCAGCGCCACCTGGCTGTGCAGCTGATGCGTGATCAAATTGCGTTCGGTGTCATAAATCGCCACGCCAGTTTCATCGCAAGAGGTTTCGATACCTAAAATTATCATGGGGGTGATTTTAAATTAAAAATACTAAATTGCATATGTTTGTTGTGCTGGTTAGGTACCATGGCTCTTTAAAGCGATATCATTTCAGCTACACAAGAGTTAAAACGTCTAGAAGAAAACGAAATCTGTTGTGTGTAGAGTGATTTAAAGATTGGCAGGATCAAAAGCGTTCCGAAGGAAACGCAAGCTCTATAGCCTGGGGTGACCGAGCCACAACGTGGCGACGGGAACCCCAGGGAGGGATGCGTCGAATATTGGAGCCCTGAAGGGGCGAGATAGTTATAAGGAAAATAATTGGTTACGCCCTTTCAGGGCTTGAAATGTTTGAGGCCATCTTTCTTGGGGTTTCCTGCACTGCTTCGCAGTTCGGTCACCCCAAGCTATAGAGCTTACGTTTCTTTCAGAACGTTTTGTACCGATCCGTTGGGCAGATAGTGCCAAGATGCAAAAGGCACACCTTAAACCAGTCACCAAATTAAATTTTGCATTTCTTTCAGAACGTTTTACACCGTTCCATTGCTACAAATAGTAAAATTCATGCCGCCAACAATTAAAGGGTATTAGTAATAATTGCAATAAAATCAGGCGGTAATATATAATGCTTGCCAAGAGGATCATATGAAAACAATTAAAATTACTGCGATAGCTTTGTTTTTGGTGTTACCGATTAGAATTTTTGCTAATGGTGACAAGTCGGATGTTATTCAACTTGATAGCGGGCCGATAAGCGGAAAAGTTGAAGATGGCATTAATGCTTATTTAGGCATTCCTTATGCTGCACCGCCCGTCGGAAAACTGCGCTGGAAACCGCCACACAAGGTTGCCTCGTGGACAGAAGTGCGAGAAGTAAAGGACTACAGCCTTTCTTGCCCACAGCCAGCACAGCAAGGCATAACTAAAACTAGCGAGGATTGCCTTTATCTTAACGTTTGGACACCGGCGAAAAGTCCTAAGGAAAAGCTGCCGGTTATGGTTTGGATTCATGGTGGCGCGTTTAATTTTGGGTCTGGGTCTCTACCTGACTACAACGGCAAGAATTTGGCAAAAAAAGGGGTGGTTGTGGTAACTATTAATTATCGCCTCGGGCCGTTTGGGTTTTTAGTGCATCCGCTTTTGGCAAAAGAGTCACCTTACTCTATTTCTGGCAACTATGGCTTACTTGACCAGATCGCGGCGCTAAAATGGGTGCAGCGCAACATCGCTTTATTTGGTGGTGATACTGATCGCGTGACGATTTTTGGTGAATCAGCAGGGGCGCAGTCAGTTACTTTGCTAATGATTAGTCCCTTAGCACTTGGTTTATTTCACCGGGTAATCGCGCAGAGTGGAGGTCCTATAATCGGTTCCAAGTATATGCTTCCTTCAGTTACTGGTAGCAAGAAGAAAGCCATAAAAATGGGGGAAGAGCTTGCGGCTAAACTTGGTTGCGATAAGGCACCAGATGTTCTCGCAGCGATGCGAGCCAAGGTTGCTGCAGAAATCCTACAGGCGGCCAACTTCAAAATCGGTATATTTAATAATGGGATGATTTTTACACCAGTGTTTGACGGCTGGGTTTTGCCAGAGAGTCCGCGAAAAGCATATTCTAATGGTGAGCAATACGATGTGCCGATTATTATTGGATCTAATCGTGATGAGGGGAATCTGTTTATTGCTCCTGAAGGTGAGATAACGGTTGAAAAATATAAATCTTATCTGCAAGCTAGGTTTGGTAAGAATGCTGCAAAAGCACTCGCAATGTTCTCTGCAGAGAAGCAGGAAGATGTTGCTCCTGCGCTAGATAAAATTATAACTGTTGCCACGTTTGCTTATCCGGCAAGATTTGTAGCGCGCTCTATGAGAACCAAAGAATCTAAGGCCTATTTGTATCAGTTTACTCGTCAGCCTAGCACACAGATGGCGCATAAGTTGGGAGTGTACCATTCGCTGGATGTGGGGTATGTGTTTGGCAATCTTGACAAAGCTCAAGGGTATGATGACGTTGATCTGACGCTTTCTGGAAAAATGATGAATTATTGGACCAACTTTGCTAAAACGGGCAACCCTAACGGCAAGGGCCTTACCTATTGGCCAGGATATGGTTATAGATCAGATCTTAATTTGGAGCTGTCAGATACGATACGGCCAAACAAACATCTTCTGCAAAAAGAATGTGATTTTATGGTTCGGTTAGCCAGTTATTTTTCTGAGTGATGGGTCATCTAACTCCGCCCCGCATGATACGACGATCTCACCAGCGGTGCACTAGCAACATGCTTAAATCCCAGCGTGCGCGCATATTTTGCAAGATCAGCAAATTCAAGCGGCGTGACATACCGCGTTACCGGCAGATGCTCTTTGGTTGGTTGCAGGTACTGCCCCAAAGTTAATTTGTCCACATCGTGCGCGCGCAAATCATTCAAAACTTGTTCGATTTCTTCCTTTGTTTCCCCCAGGCCAAGCATGATACCGGACTTGGTTGGAACTTCGGGAAACCGTTCTTTGTGCTTTTTTAATATGGTCAACGAGGTTTGATAATCGGCCTGAGGGCGTGCGGTTTTATATAATCTTGGAACCGTTTCAATGTTGTGGTTGAACGTGTCCGATAATGCGGTTCCCAAGATTGCCAAGGCATCATCCATGCAATGCCGAAAATCTGGCGTAAGAATTTCAATACTAACAGATGGGTTTTGTGCGCGAATGTCTTTAATGCAGGCCGTAAAATGTGATGCTCCGCCATCAGGAAGATCATCGCGCGTTACCGAAGTGATCACAACATATTTTAAATTCATTTGGGCAACAGTATCGGCTAGTTTGGCTGGTTCCTCTGGATCAAGAGGTTGAGGGCGGCCAGGTGTCACATTGCAAAAATGGCAATTGCGAGTACAGGTGTTTCCCATAATCATAAAGGTTGCAGTACCGCAGCCAAAGCACTCACCTAAGTTGGGGCAGTTTGCTTCTTCGCAGACGGTTGCTAATTTATTTTGCCGCAGCATTTTTTTTATATTTGCGATTTCTGGACCGCACGGCCATTGACTGCGGATCCAGGGTGGTTTGCGAGTGGTGTTAGTCATATTATAATTGTATGTTTTCTATAAGTTTTTCGCAAAATTTCTTGCCGACTTCGTCAAGAGTAGTTGCTACAAAGTCACCAATTTTAGTCATTTGTAGGTTTTGAAAGCCGCAGGGGTTGATGCGGCTGAATGGTTCTAGGTCGTTATTTACATTTAATGCAATACCGTGATAACTACAACCGCGGCTGATTTTTAGGCCAATAGAACAAATTTTATTATCGCCAACGAAAACCCCAGGCGCACCAGGTTTTACGTGCGCCTCTATATCGTAATCGGCAAGCAATTGAATTACGGAATTTTCAATCAAACTCACGTAAGCTTTTACCCCAATTTTTAGTCGGCGCAAGTCAAGCAGAACGTAACCGACTAGTTGTCCCGGGCCGTGATAGGTGACTTGTCCGCCGCGGTCAGTTTGAATAATTGGGATGTTGCCAGGGTTTAAAACATGCTCTGGTTTGCCAGCCAGTCCTTGAGTAAAGACAGGTGGGTGCTCAAGGAGCCAGATTTCATCTGGGGTGGATGCGTTACGGCTCAAAGTAAAATCGCGCATTTCCTGCCAGGTTTGTTGGTAGTCGCGCATGCCGAGGTTTTTTATGATTATGTTTGGTGTCA
>CAZMGW010000056.1:0-7836 GCA_964565935.1 uncultured Coxiellaceae bacterium | reverse complement strand
TTCGCGGTTCGGTCACCCCAAGCTATAGATCTTTTGCGCCTTTGGCGCATTTTTCTGCATTTGCGGGTAATGAATTGGGCTTTAGCCCGCGGCTATCGAAATAAAAATAATAGGAGACTTAAAATTTTGATTGCACAAAACTCAAAACAGCATCGCGGAGCAATATTAAATATCCTCTGGCGCAACAGCGTAAATTCCCGGAGCATTGCGCAGATATTCTGAATAGTCCAAACCATAGCCATAAACAAAACGGTCTTCCATGGTTAGGGCTTTGAAATCAGCCTCTTCTACACCACCTGCTTTTCGAGGTTTACGCTTATCAAGCAATACCGCAGTGAAAACCTCTTTCGCGCCTTTCATTTTACAATAATCGATAGCTGCTCGCAAAGTGGTTCCCGTATCTAAAATATCGTCAACCACAACCACGGTGCGACCAAATAGATCAATAGTTGGCTCTGCTTTCCAATGTAAATCGCCAACTTTATTTGATAAACCATAGCTGGAAACATGGATATAATTCACTTCCAATTGAAAGTCTAACCGTGGCAGTAAATTGCCTAGCGGCACTATTCCACCAATCAAAACACACACAAATACGGGGTCGCTATTGCCAAGACGCGCACTCATCTCTTGCGCCATGCGATCAAGCGCCTGATCAACTTCTTCTTTGGTATAAACACAGGTGGCTTTTTCGTGTACTTCACTAAAACGTTTTGATAATTGCATTTTTTCCCCACTACTAAAAATTTTAAAATTAGGTGTGTAATTCTATAGGATTTTATTAAAAGCGCTAGCTTTGGTTTGTCTTTGAAATAACAGATAAAAGACAATACCGCATCGCACCTCATCACACCGATCCGCCTAAATTCTCAATGGCCTCAATAGCGTCACTACGGGAATTAAAAAGATTCTCAAAATTATCTTGATTATTAATCCATCCACCGTGCGCATCCACATCATCCCAAATTTTATTGAAATCATTTAAAGCATTTTTAAGCACTATCACGTCTTTTTCTTCCAAACCCTGGGCAAGGTAGATCCGTCCACGAAGGTAGTAAATATTAGAAAAACTTTCCGGATTTTCTCGAATCCAATCCGCGCACTCGCTCTGATTATTAAGAATATAGTTAAATTGTACAAGCGCCTTATATAATTCAAACTCTCCACCTTGAAGATAAAAGCACTCCCCTTTGGCGTAATGCTCTTGCGCAGTCATGCACCAAGCCTCTGCACTAAACCCCAAAGACGTACAGCATATCAAAACGGCAAAAATCATTTTGGACAACCAGTTTTTATTTTTCATATTATTATTTCAAAACCAAACTACGTTTATAATTAGTGGTCATTAAAACCACGCCTATTTTCATCTTAGCGTGGTTTTTGCAAAAAACATTAAGGAAATCTTAAATGGCTGGCGATAATAAAAAGGCAATGCTATTTTAGAATTAAACAATGAATTAATAAACGAACAACTAATACCATGCTTATTAGTACTATTCGGCAACATGCTCCAAAAAACGCTAGGGGGCTGCTGCTAATCGCGCTCTAGTCCGACAAGCTATGGGCTCATCTTCTGTTTGGGTTGCTTCTTCTTGTAATTGAAGATCGGGAATAGGAGCATTTTTAATAACTAGCGGAACAAAAGTCTCTTTGCCATTTACCACCACCATAAAACCGCAAGGACAGCCATAATTTTCAGGAATATGCTTAAAATCATCCAATGCTTCTGAAATTCTGTTCAAACTCCACAGGAATATCCCACGACTATAATAAATTTTATCGTGATTATCTGAATTTTTCAGCCACTCGCCATATTCATCCTGGCTATCAATATGACCAAGAAGACTAGTTAACTCGGCCAACACATCAGCACCATCAAAGCCTTCTTGCCGGGGCACAACCACCTTATATCCGCCAGGAAGCGCTCTCTCCACCAGATCTGGCTGGCACAAAGCATCCGCACTGAAACACAAAGACGCGCAACAAATCAAAGTAGTAAAAATTAATTTGGACAACCAGTTTTTGTTTTTCATATATTCTTATGTAAATTACAGCCACGAAATCAGGATTACACTAACCAAATAAAAAGCGAACTTCCGTGTTCGCTTTAGATGAAATAACCGACAATATTCACAAACCATAGCTCAATATTAGTTTAACTGTACAGCCTTAACGGTCTCACCGTCTTTTTGATAAGTGACTTTTATTGTGTAGAATTTATCTTTGTCCAAAGTTCCTTCCACAGGGGTACCAATAACTTCCCAAAGACCACAAGTTAACACATCAAGCCCGCCGTGCATTACAGCGCGAGCAGCAGATCCGGTTGGTTTTTTTACTTGATAGGTTTCTTCAGTGATTTCCCCTTTACTGTCTTTTTTAGTGTGAACAGGAACTGCTCCCTTGGAAATAATGCAAGCGCGGGTACGACATTCACCTAGTTTTTCGGCATCGACGCCGGTTTTATGTGCCGCCATAAATACGGAACAACCCGATAATAATGGTGCACAAAGCAGACTGATCATTAATTTTTTGTTTAACATTTATTTACCTTCTTTATGATAATAGTATTTTTTAATCCGATTATAAAAGCATCGTTGATGAATTATTGGATCATCGACATAATATCTTTTTTTTTACAAGAAACATTAAGGAAAGCTTAAATGGCTAATAATAAAAATGGTAACACGTATCAAACGAGGAACTAATCAGGCATTACCAAAGCTCTTCTGAAGATATCTAAACACGCCTTTCAGGCACTCAGCCTCTCCGCCTTCTGGGTGTCCGGGTTTTGATTTTGCGTTATACGCATTCATATCAAAATGCGCCCATTGGGTTTCGGGAGAAACAAACTGTTGCAGCATCAAAGCGGCGGTGATGGCGCCACCTGTCGGACCATCTGACGTAGAAGCATTTTTAAAATCAGCATTATTGCTTTTGAGTATTTCTAAATATGGCTGATACAACGGCATCTGCCAAACCGGCTCTTTTTCTTTGGTCATCGCGGCAACAATATCTTTTGCTAATTTGTCATCTGGCGTAAATAAAGCAACGATATCGTTACCCAAAGCTACCCGTGCTGCGCCGGTTAAAGTCGCAAAATCTAAAATTAATTTCGGCTGCCATTCCGAGGCAAGCGCCAAAGCATCCGCTAAAATCAGCCTTCCTTCAGCGTCCGTATTTGCAATCTCGATACTCAAGCCTTTGCGAGTTGAGATAATATCGCCTGGTTTTAACGAATCGCCTGAAGGTAAATTTTCCACCGCTGGAATAATCACACGCAAATTTATAGGCAGTTTCGCAGCCATGATCATGCGCGCAAGTCCTAACACATGCGCCGCACCAGCCATGTCCTTTTTCATCAGCAGCATGCCAGAAGAAGTTTTTAGCTGTAACCCACCGCTATCAAAACACACGCCCTTACCCACCAACACCACTTTGGGTGCATTAACATCACCGAAGCGCAAATCTATTAATAGCGGCTGTTTTTTGCTGCCATACCCAACCGCATAAACTGCCGGAAAGTTCTTCCGTAGCTCTTCGCCTGTAACTTTATTAAATTCCGCACCAAACTCTTTAGCCAACCCTGCAGCTACATCTGCTAACTTTTCTGGATACAAATCCCCAGCTGGTGTGTTAATCAAATCGCGTACTAAAAAAACAGAGGAAACAATCGAGTTTATCTTGTTGAGATCATATTTTTCTTGGCACAAAAGCTTTGCAGCAAATTCTTTAGCTTTTTTATATTGAGTGAACTGATAACTTCCCATACCCCAACCGATCGCCGCATATTCAAGCTGCTCGGAAGAAAAATCTGGCGCATCTACCCGATAACAACCCGCTGGTAATACGGCCGGCAAAGCACCAAAAGCCAAAAAGTCATCAGAGTTTTCAAGCCCCAACAACACCTTTTCCAAATTGCCGTTTAGATCCGTAATCAAACAAAAACTGTTTGGCTTGGCGGAAAAATCGTTGCTAGCAACAAAATTTTTAATGCGCTCTGGTTGCGCGCCAAGCCATTTCGCGAAATCGTTTTGACAGATTGGGATTATGGTGATGGCAATGTTTTTAGTATCAGATGCAAAACAGTTGAGCATAAAACTCCTTAAAAAATTGATGTGGGTTGGCGACGATTATATAGACTACCCATAGAAATTCCAATGCAAAAAGAATTATCACGCTCCTTCGGAGCTTAAGATTATTCTACTCTCCTCACCCAGCCCTGCGCCGCAAAAAACGCGGCTTAGGCTGGGCTGGTGAAGCCTTTTGCTCCTGCGGAGCTGTTTTAAATTTAGCCACATACCCGAGTTCATTACTCACAAGCATGGTGTAATTGGTGGGATAGCATCAAAAATGCTTATTAGAAGAAAGTAAAATATTTATAATGTGGAGCAACTTAACGAATAGGCAGGATCAAAAGCGTTCCGAAGGAAACACAAGATCTATAGCCCAGGGTGACCGAGCCACAACGTGGCGACGGGAACCCTAGGAAAGGATGTCCCTAGTATTAGAGCCCTGAAGGGGCGAAATAATTATCGCGCCCCTTCGGGGCTGTTTTAAATTTAGCCACATACCCGGTACCCGCAGGCCTACCAAAAAAACTCTTGGATCAACAAGCCATTCCCAAGCAGCATCTCTTATTTGATATCAAAGCAGCGCAGCGTGTGCATCCGAGATGATGTTGTTTTAGAGCGCTATGAGGCAGGATGCCGAATGCGAGTCTACAGGGATGTATTCACGACGTCCCTAAAACAACATCATCGAGAGGTGCACAAAGCTCGCACGATTTATCCACACCAACACAGGCTAAGGCCTGCTCTGATTTAAAATTATTGATAAAATTTTAATAGCTTATCCCTAGCTTTTCGATTTTTTTCAGCCATAATAATCCTCTAAAAAAAGGATTGGGCATGTTTAGTTACAAAATCAAAACAACTTCCTCTGGTCAGCAACACGTCGAAACCACGCTGAAAGGGGACGAATTATTAAACACTCCTCAGTTAAATAAAGGGACAGCTTTTACCGTCGAAGAACGAAAAAAATTCAATTTATTGGGAAAGCTGCCTCAACGCGTCGAAACCCTAAATGAGCAGGTTGTTAGAGCATACAAACAATTAAAATCGTATGACAACCCAAAACAAAAAAATATATTCCTCAATGAGTTATACAACACAAATCAATTATTATTTTATAAGCTAGCCTCGGACCATATCGAAGAAATAACGCCACTTATCTACACCCCACAAGTCGCTATCAACTGCCAAACCTTCAGCAATGAGTTTCGCCGCCCTCACGGACTTTACATCTCCTATCCAGACAAAGATCACTTGGCAAAAATTATTGATAATCGCTCATGCGAAGAAATTGATCTGATCGTCGTCACCGACGGCGAGCGCATTTTGGGAATCGGCGATCAAGGCGTTGGCGGCATTGGTATCCCAATCGGCAAACTAATGCTCTATTCGCTTTTTGGCAGAATTGATCCAATGAGAACCCTGCCAATAGTTCTGGATGTTGGCACCAATAATAAAAAGCTGTTAGATGACCCGATGTACCTCGGTTGGCGACATCCGCGACTAACCGGCAGCAAGTATTTGAACTTTATCGATGAATTTGTCGCGGTTTTAAAACGAAAGCTGCCGAACGTGCTGCTGCAATGGGAAGATTTCGGAAGAACCAATGCCCCGGTAATTTTAGAGCGCCATCGTAAAAAAATCTGCTCTTTCAATGATGACATTCAGGGTACGGCGGTTACGACTCTTGCTGCAATTCTTGCTGCGATTAAAGCCTCAAAACAAAAACTGACTGACCAGCGGATCGTGATTTTAGGCGCTGGCAGCGCTGCGACTGGGATTGCAAATTTAATCACAATTGGCATGCAACGCGCGGGGCTAACGCAAGCAAAAGCACGTGAGCGCTTTTGGCTATTGGACATCGACGGCCTGATTACTGAAGAGTCAAAAAATATTATTTCAACCCAAAAACCGTATTTACGCAAAGTTGCCGAAGTAAAAAATTGGCAAGTGAAAAACCGCAAAGCCATTTCACTTTTGGAAGTGATAAAAAATGTAAAACCCACTATTTTGATTGGCTGCTCTACCGCAGCAAATAGCTTCACCCAAGAGGTTGTCACAAAAATGGCAAAACATGTTGCGCGTCCGATTATTTTTCCGCTTTCTAACCCGACAGCAAATAGCGAGGCCAAGCCTTCAGATTTAATTAAATGGACCGATGGCCACGCTTTAATCGCAACCGGCAGTCCATTTGAACCGGTAATCCACAAGAATAAAAAATATGTGATCGCCCAATGCAATAATGCGCTGGCATTTCCTGGAATTGGCTTGGGAGTTGTTGCGAGCAAATCACGCGAGGTAAGTGATGAGATGCTGTGGGTGACAACTGAAACACTCTATAAAGAAGCGCCCTGCTTGAAAAACTCAAACGCCCCTCTCTTGCCACCGATCACCGAAGCTGCTCGGGTTGCCCAAAAAATAGCTGGGAAAGTAGCCGCAGTGGCATTAAAAAATGGCTTGTCTGCCCTACCTGCTGACACCAACATTAACGATCTGATTAAACAAAATATCTGGAAAATCGCATATAAAACAACGGTCCCAATTTAGGGACCGTTGTTAAATATAGCAGTGCTACTTAAAACGTTGGTTATTCCAAATCTTGGTTTGCATTGTCCCAAGACCCAGTTGTTTGCCGCTTTTTGCTGAGCGGCTCTTCACTGACCAGTTCAGCAATTGATGAATTCTGATTCTCTGACTCATCTGAGAAGTTAACCTTAACTGGTTGTTGTTTGCTACAAAGATCACTTGCTAACCGCTTTCTGTTGAGCTCCTCTTTCGATTTAGCAATCAGATCGCTTAGGTACCTTGCGAGTTCCTGTGCATTCCCCCCCCCTTTGCGGCAATGACTAAGCGCCCATACTGCGCCTCCGACCGCATATTGACTATCTGACATGGCCAATTTATGAATGATCACCACCGCAGCTTGTTCTGCGTTTTTATTATTTGCTTGGTCCCATGCTTTAATCAAATTTTCAAGCACTGCTGCTACCATTCCTCTTGCCAGGTTATCATCTGATTTAGCAAGACCATGGAGCGTTTGCGCTACAAATTCTCTTGTATCCTGATTCTCCGACATAACCGAATAACAAAATACTCGTCCTACAATTTCCCTTTCAGCTTTATTATTTGATTGAGCATAGCTAGTAAGCACATAGCGTGCGATTGCTTTTGCACCCTGCGCCTCTGATTCAAAACAGTGACGAAGTGCCCATACTGCAGCTATTCTTGCATTTTGATCTTCTGATTCAATACAGTGACGAAGCGCCCATACTGCGGTCATTCTTACAAATGGACCTGATGTGGCCAATTTATGGATAGTTTCTACTACCTCTCTTCTTAGAGACTCCGATTGAGCAGATTTGTAAATCTCTTGTGCCGCCTCTTCTCTTCTTGCTGGATCTGCTAATTCACCAAACCCAGACATAGCTTGTGCTGATGAAGCAAGCACCGTTAAAACAATAAATCCTACAGTTATTAATTTCTTTTTCATGTTTTTTATCTCATTGTTTAATCAAGTAAAATCTCAGATATTCGCAATGCAATATTTAAGACGCATGATTCACTGTAGCAGGCGTTTTTGATAAAACATTAAGGAAATCTTAAATGCATGGTGGCTGTGCATTGGGAATTTTTAAAACTGGATCTAGGGGTTTAACCGCGGGGGATTTTATTTCGCTCTTACAGAGCTTGGTTTTATCTTTGCATCCACACACCCAGCCCTGTATATGGACTCCCGTCTTATGTAAAGAGAAAAATCAAAATAATT
>CAZMGW010000055.1:0-8149 GCA_964565935.1 uncultured Coxiellaceae bacterium | reverse complement strand
GCCTCGCTCATCCACAATCCGCGGCGTTACGAACATCAAAAGCTCTTTGCGTTCAGTTTTGGTTTCTTGTTTGCGAAAAAGCAGACCGAGCAAAGGGATTTTTCCCAAAACCGGCACGCTAGTAATATTATTGCTTTTGCTCCATTCGTAAATTCCGCCTAAAACAATCGTCTCGCCATTACGCACTAGCACTTGGGTTTGAATTTTACGGGTATCAATTGCGGGCACACCATTGATGGTTAATTGGCTAACTTTATCCTGATTAAGCTGCAACAATAAATTAACGGCGTTTTCTGCAACGACTTCTGGGGTAACTTTCAAACTCAACACCGCCTTTTTAAAAGAGGTGCTCGTATCCCCCTCTTTGGTTTTTTCTTGATACGGAATTTCTGCCCCTGACTCAATATAAGCCGCTTGGCGATCGGTAGTAATTAGCTTTGGGCTTGAAATAACCTTGCCACGGCCTTCTTGCTCAAGCGCCGCCAGCTCCAAATCAAGCAACGAATTATTGTTTAATTTTGCAATCGTAAAATTGAACCTTCCTTGATGCCAATTAACTGTCGGCGCGTGGCCGACAGACTTGCCCGACTCTTTTAATTGTCTCGTACCAAACTCTACGCCCAAATCCCTTGCAAACTTTTCATCAGCGCTAACAATTCGCGCTTCAATCAAAACTTGTTTTGCGGGAATATCAATTTGCTTCAGCAGGTTTTTTAAGGCGTCGATTTTATCGCTGGTATCAGCAACTACCAGCATATTAGTGCGCGTTTCCGCCCCGGCTTTTCCGGATGGTGATAACACCCCCGCGGGTGCTAATATTTTAGAAATGCTCTCAGCCGATGAGTGATGCAAATTAAAAATAGCCGGCTGTAAAATCAGCTGTTCTTTTTTGTCGAGCCCGCCTATCGGTGTAATAATAATTGCATTGGCTGTTTCTCGTTTAACCAGCCCTTGCGTTTGTAAAACGATATCTAAGGCCTCGCGCCACGATGCCTGGCGCAAATTAATGCTGGTTTTGCTGTTAATTTTTTCACTTACAATCACATTTTTGCCAGAATCTTTGGTTAAAAGATATAATAAATCTCGCGTTTTAATATTGGTAAAATTAATTGAAATTTGCTGTGCGGAGCTGATTGCAAAGGCCGCACTGTTTAGCGCAACTGCAAATAAAAGCAAAAATTTTAACCAATTCATTTATTTTCTCCGACAAAGTTGGCATATATCGCTTTCTCGTTTCGCTCTTTCAGAGCTCTAATACTCGAGGCATCCTTTCCTAGGGTTCCCGTCGCAACTTCGTTGCTCGGTCACCCTAGGCTATAGATCTTACGTTTCCTTCGGAACGTTTTTGAACCCACCTAATTAAATTGATCCACGTTATAAATATTTTGCTTTCTTCTAAGCATTTTTGATGCTATCCCACTAATTACACCATACTTGTGGGTAATGAATTGGGCTAAAGCCTGCGGCTGCCGGATGACGCTTGTATTGGATTGACGAAAAGCACATTATCGGCTTTATTTGCCACGATAATCCCGCGCTCGTCAATTGCCACAATTTTGCTCTGTTTCAAACCAATTTTATCCCCAACAACTACCCGATGAATCCCGCCCATGGGATCGCCAACAAACCCATAAACAACCCAGTTCTGTTTCATCAAACCAAGAAACGACAACTCCCTGCTTGCCCACAAAAACAAATTTGTCTTGCTGGTTGTTTTGGTAAAAATATCCCGCTCTGGCAGGGTAATTGCGTCATTTTCTGTTGGAGCCGGCTCGCTTGCCGCGGTCTTTTCCACAGGCATTTTATTTTTATATACAACCATTAAGGCCCGCATGCTTAATTTCTCATCATCACCAGCTTTCTTTTGTAAAACCAATTCTTCAAACGCCGCGAAACATGGCTGCTTGAACACATTATTAATAAATCCGATCAAATTTTGATATTGCCCACAAATCTCGATTTTTATTGGATACAAAACAAAACCCTGATCTTCTTTAATGGCTTGCGGCTCAAGCAGGCGTAGTTCAACTTGAGAATTGGTTGATGCTTTCTCCAAACTATTTAAAATGTCAGCCACACCAAAATCGCCGACAAATTGGTTTAGTTTGGCTACAAATGTTTTTTTTGGGATTTCTCCACCGATTTTTGACACCATTGGTTTTTTATTTTTTAGGAGCTGCTCCATTTTTGTTTTCTGCTCGCGCGCCAAATGAAGCTTTTTTTGTAAAAATTTTATATCTGTTGTGTAACCCAACATCAAAACCAACGCCCCAATCCCCACACACGCAACAAGTTGTTTATTCAACCAAAAACTTGCATAAAAATTATGTAAAATTGAAAGCAAATCGATCCCCCTTAATGCAACAACAACGCAAAACTATATTCATCATCTTGCCGGCTTACCTTTTGCACCAATGGAGCAGCGTTCTGCTTTGTTTGGCCAAAAGTTTTTATCAGCTGCGTGACCCCGAACATTGAATCGGTTTTGCCAAATAACTCGACACCCCCGCTTTTAATTACCAATTGTGTCACCTGCGAATTTGCGGACACGCCACGATGTAAGTTTGTAAAAATCTGTACTAACTCATCCCGCCGCCTCTCTAATTCTATGATTTTGTTGATTATTTGCTGGGGGTTGTTTTTTTTGTTCTCCCCTTGCGCTTGTTGTTCCAATAACAAAGATTGCTGTTGCAAGCTCTTGTTCTGCTTTGTTATTGCATTGATTTGCTTCCACAACACCACATGCCATAACGATAAAATAATGGCTGCCACCATAAACACAGCCAACAATTGCATTTGAAAAGCGCGCTTTTTCTTAAAACGCGCCTCTTCACGCCAGGGTAATAAATTAATTCCAGTTGACATCAGTCAACCTCAGCGCCAACCCACAACTAATTAACATCGCCGGCGCTATTTTTTGCGCTTCTTCTTGAGAAATGGCGGCAGATAACTTCATGCCCTCGAATGGATCAGCAACCATAGCTGGAACATTAAACTGGACATTAATTACCTCCAACAATCCCGGAAACAAGGCTTTTTCACCAGCCAAAACTATCTTTTCTAATGGTTGGCGCAAAGCAACAGCAACCGGCTGCATTTTTAATTTAAGCCGCGTCATAATTTGATCGAGCGTTTGCATTTCTTCTTCCCTCAGGGGGCTCTTCTGGGTGTGTATTATTTTTTTGCGATCGATTACCACAATTAAAATGCTCTCATTATCGATATTGATAATTGCAACTAATCCGACAATGTCTTTAAGCTGTCGGCGCACGGCTCGTTCCAGCGCAGACGAGTCAACATCAACCACCCTCGGGCTAAGGTTCACAGCCCATAATGGCTTAATAAGTTTTTCCACATGCTCGCGCCGCGCCACAACCAACTGCAGCGCCATTTGCCCCCCATTTTTTATCGGCATCTCGATTATTTGATAATCAAAACTAATGTTCTCCGCCGTCTCGCCAACATATTTTTCCATATTAAACTGCAGAAAATTTTCTATTTCTTTGTCGGTTAACCCTGATGCGATCTTGATTTCTTTAAAAACAATTGCCGCGTGCGGTAATGCGACTGCGACATTTTTGGTTTTGATCAATTTTTGCTCGAATGTCTTTTTTAGCGCTTCAATTACCACATCATCAGACGCCGAAGTATCTAGAGCTATATTTATACAGGCTTCAACTTGATAACCAGAACCAAAACCTGACAACTCAACCAAGCGGATCGAATTAGAGCTTAGATCAACCCCTAATAAGTGCTTAATTTTTGGTTTAAAACTTTGGAATATTTTTTTTATCCGCATTTCTTTTTAGAACATGATTCACACCCGTCTCAGTTTATATATTCAAGCTGGCGGTACAATACGGGATAAAATGCGGTGTTTTTTAAAGAAAAGGGGCGGGGGTTTTAATAGTTATTTCCGGAATCAGCTTAATGGAGAGTCTGCAACCCACTGCTTTTGCATATTTTCTAACGGTTCCTAATGTTGGAGAATGACGCTTTTCGTTAAAACCATTTTCAATCCGTGCAATCATTGCTTGAGAGGTGTGCATGTGTTTGGCAACCTCATGTTGTGTTTTGCGGGCTATTTTCCTCGCTTTAATTAATTCCATAATTAAGGCAAATTCTTCCTCAAGCTCTTCATATCCCGTTTTAGTTTCGGAATCATCCAGCGCTTCTTTTTTAAATTTTTCAAACGATACTGGTTTATAATTCATGATTTTTTACCTTTTTTAATCTCTCTTTAGCCAATCTTAGTTCTTTCGATGGGGTTTTTTGTGTCTTTTTAATAAAGCCATGTAAAATAATTATGCACTCACTCACGGCATAACAGAAAAATGCCCGACCTATTCCCTCTTGTCCCCTTACTCGAAGCTCAAATAATCCGTTGCCCAATGATTTGGTGTGGGGCATATCAAGATCAGCCCCATACTCTTCCATAAGTTCTACTGACCTAATGAATCGACCCTTAATTTTATTTGGCCATTGCATGAAGTCGTTGTAAACAGCATTGCTATAAAAACTTACTTTCCATTTCATAATATATCACATACGATATTAATATATCAAAAAAAATATAATTATTTTGAATTTTGCACCTTTGGTTACAAAAAACAAATTACAACAACTCCATTTTTATCCACTAAAGTTAGCAATACAATACGGATGAAAATACGGGGGAAAATTTCCAAACACAGTATTTTCTAGAGTCACATTAGACTTCTTGGATAATTTCGGCATTTAACCGTATACTTGGACTGATAAAACCAGCGGGTCGGTTCTAAAAGAACATATTAATGGTATTTTAAAAATGTTTAAATTCTTAACCAAATTTATCAAAAACAGCTCCCTAAGCCTAATGAGCCTGGTTTTCTCCGGCTTGATTGTGTTTGGCGGTATTTATTTTTACATGGCTATTCGTTTACCAGACGTCAGCCAACTAAAAGAAATGGGCAAACAAAACCCCATGCGTGTGTATACCAGCGACGGTAAATTAATTTGCGAGTTCGGTGAAAAAAAGCGTATTCCTGTAACTTTGAATCAAGTGCCAAAATTATTAATACAGGCGATTTTAGACACCGAAGACCAAAGGTTTTATGAACATCGCGGAGTAGATTTTGTGGGGCTCTTACGCGCAGCGAAGGCGTTTCTCGCCTCCGGCAGAAAAGCTCAAGGAGCAAGCACCATTACCATGCAGGTGGCCAGAAACTTTTTCTTGAACAGACAAAAAACTTTCGGGCGCAAACTAAATGAAATTTTGCTTGCCTTCAAAATCGACAGTGCCTTTAGCAAGGAAGAAATCCTTGAGCTATATTTAAATAAAATTTACTGCGGTAACCGCGCCTACGGTGTTGCGGCTGCGGCACAAGTTTATTATGGCAAACCTTTAAATGAGCTAACACTTGCCCAACTGGCAATGATTGCTGGTTTACCCCAGGCACCATCGCGCGATAATCCCATTGTAAACCCCGAAGCAGCACGAGGACGCCGCAACCATGTTTTACAACGCATGCTTGAAGAGAGTCATATTAACTTGGCAGCATACAATGCTGCAATCTCGGCCCCAATAGCCACAAGTTATCACGAACTCCAAACGGAAGTGGCAGCACCTTATATGGCTGAAATGGCTAGAAATGCCGCCTTTGCTCAATACGGAGAAGCCGCTTACGACTCCGGAATAAAAATCTACACTACGATCAACTCCAGCTTACAAACTCTGGCCAATCAAGCACTACATGATGGGATCCTAGCATATGACCAACGCCATGGTTACCGCGGACCAGAGGGGCATTTGGCTCCTGGAAGTCGTATTCATTGGCAACGCAAACTGCGCGGCATTCCGCTAATTAGCGATCTACAACCAGTAGCCGTACTTAACTCAAACAGCAAATCAATTACTGCCTTATTGAGCAATGGCACTAACATCGAGATCAACGCCAACAACTTCGCTTGGGCTCATCCACAATTAACCAGCGGAGATATCATTCGAGCTTATAAAACAGCTGACGATCATTGGAGGCTAGCACAGATCCCAAAAGTCGAAGGAGCAATTGTCGTTCTCGATCCCAAAAATGGTGCGATTTTGGCATTAAGCGGAGGATTTTCTTATGCCAATAGCAGTTTTAACCGCGCCATTCAAGCAGAGCGTCAACCCGGATCTGGCTTTAAACCATTCATCTACTCAGCTGCCCTAGAAAAAGACTTTACTCTTGCAAGTATTATTAATGACTCGCCAATTGTAATAAATGACCCATACACCAAAAAAGAATGGCGCCCTCAAAACGATACTCAAAACTTTCATGGTCCAACCCGTTTACGCGACGCACTGTCTCATTCCCTCAACTTAGTATCAATTCGTCTATTACAAGCTATTGGGATCCCTTATGCGGTAGACTATCTTAAAAAGTTTGGTTTCTCGCGATCGGAAGCTCCTCCTTCCCTTTCGCTGGCTCTCGGCACTGGAGTTGTAACCCCTCTAAAAATAGCTGTAGGCTATGCGGTCTTTGCTAACAGCGGTTATCGTGTAACCCCATTTTTCATCAACTCGATAGTTGATGCTAACAACAAAAACATTTTCCAAGTACAACCATTAATTGTTCCCGAAGCCACCACCTCGCCCGATAAAACGCTACTAACACCACGGGTCATTACTCCACAAAACGCTTACTTGGTTACTGATGTCTTAAAAGATATCGTCAAGCGTATCACCCCAAAAATGGGAACCTCTTTACAACGCAATGACCTTGCGGGCAAAACAGGAACCACCAATGATCGAAATGATGCTTGGTTTTTTGGATTTAATGGGGATTTAGTCACAACTGTTTGGGTTGGTTTTGATCAATTAAAATCAACACAGGAATATGGATCTCAGGCGGCCTTTCCAATATGGATGCAATTTATGCAAAACGCCTTAGCGGGAAAACCAAACAACAGCATGAGACAACCAGAGGGGATAACTACGGTAAGGATTGATCTAGCATCGGGTTTATTGGCAACTCCAGAACAAAACGATGCCATTTTTGAAGTATTTACTACAAATACGGTCCCAAAAACCATCGCAACCGAACAACCCCAAGATGAGGAGTTTGGCACTAATCCAGATGACATGAATGAGGATCCCCTATTCTAATAAGGCAGCAACAGAGGGAGAAACAGCGCTTGAACTTTCAATTACTCGAATTAGACACCACCCTTTTTGGCTTTAAGGTTGCAAAAATTTTATCTTCGCGACTTTCTTTAGCAGAACTCCAAATAACGTTGGACGAACTGCGTAACCAAAATGTACGCTTGGTTTTTTGGCCTTCTGATAGTACTGATGCAAGCTCACGACAAGCAGCGAAAAAATTCAATGGAATCCTTTGTAGTGAACAAACAACGTATCTAATTGATCTTAAAGAATTATCTCCCCCGTCTTTGACCGCCACAGGGGTTGAAATATTTCAAGAAAAAGCCCCAACTATTGAATTGGAGCAATTAGCGCTTCAAGCCGGGACTTATTCTCACTTTAAAAACGACCCCAATTTCCCACCAGAGTTTTTTTTGAAACTTTATCGGGTCTGGATTGCAAACTCTGTCAATGGCTCAGTTGCCTCCAGAGTAATTGTGATTTGGCATGATAATAAAGTTGTTGCTATGGCCACACTTGGGACCAAAAATAACCGGGGCGATATTGGTTTGTTAGCAGTCAATGAGGATTTTAGGGGAAAGAAATTTGGCACCAAATTAGTTCACGCGGCACAAGCTTATTTTATTGAAATTGGATTTTCTCATGCCCAAGTTGTAACTCAAAAAGAAAACACTCTCGCCTGCCGCCTCTACGAAAAATGCGGGTTCCATCAAGAAAAAATAGAGAATTATTATCATTTTTGGCTTTAACCTCTGACAAGTCGAAAATCAGATTTTATATCTGTCAGAAATGATGGCTGCAAACCTCTATAAAGCACCAGCGGCGCAAAAGATCTATAATCCTAAACCCGCCCGGATTTAGGATAATTTACTAATTCAGGACATGAATTTTGCATCTTGGTACTCTCTACCATAATGGATCGGTGCAAAACGTTCTGAAAGAAACGTAAGATCTAAAGCTTGGGGTGACCGAACAGCGAAGCTGTGAAGGGAACCCCAAGAAAAACAGCCCCCGACGTTTCAAGCC
>CAZMGW010000054.1:0-8185 GCA_964565935.1 uncultured Coxiellaceae bacterium | reverse complement strand
GCAGGCTGACGCCCGCGGTATCACCTGTTTCAAGCTTCGCTTGCCTGAATTTACAAAGCAAATTCAGGAATACTTCATCCCTGGGCTGACGCCACAGGGTTTTAAGTAAGGATTTTATAAATATTTTTCTTCCCTCCAAATATCTTAATCCTTATCGGCCTTATTTTTTGGTATCACAGGCTCGGTAACCGCAGAACCGTCTACCAGGAGCGTTTTATTGATTGTAGCTTAGACTCTGCCATTTCTTGAGCAAATTTGTCCGCTCCGATTTCTTTAATGCGACAAACACAAGCTCTTCGGTCAGAACGAAAAATGAATTGGAAGATCTTGGAAAAGAAGTTATTGAATTTTTTGCAGTTGCCGCAATCACTAAAAAACGTACAGTCCGCACAGGTTTTAAAATTATTGGCTAAACAACAGGCACGTACTTTGCACCAACTGGCTTTTTCATTTTTCGCGCACCCAAAACACTTTCCTGACAAATACTTACCGCAGGCGCCGCAATACAGCCCGCATTTGGCAACCAGGTTTTCATCGGCAATGATTTCTTTCATGACAATCTATTTCAATTCAATGCTCTCGATAACCACATCTGCTATTGGATGGTCGTTGGCATCGACTTGTACAGCTTCAATTTTACTTACCACATCCATGCCGGAAACAACTTGGCCAAAATTAGTGTGTTTGCCATCAAGCCAAGGAGTTGCTGGTTTAGTAACTATAAAAAATTGCGAGCCATTGGTGTCTGGACCAGCATTAGCCATGGCTAGGCTACCACGCACCAACGGATGATTGTTCATCTCATCCATAAATTTATATCCTGGTCCGCCCGTGCCGTGGGTGCTGATATCCTTATCGCGACTGTTTGGATCGCCGCCTTGAATCATAAAATCTTTAATCACACGATGAAACTTAGTTTTGTCGTAAAATCCTTTTTTCGCTAAATTCAAGAAGTTATTTACCGTAATCGGCGACTCTTTCCCATAAAGTTCTACCGTAATATCACCATAATTGGTCTTGATAACCACTGTTTTGTGTGTTGCGTATAAATCTTTTTGGCCCGATAAAAGCCCGTTCGCTGCTGTTTTCATAGTATTTTCATCCGAAATTGTTTTCTGTTCACAACCAGAAATAATAAAAGTTAATAACAAACCAGCCATTAAAAAAAAGATATTTCTCTTCATGTGCTCGCTCCATTAATATCCTTAACAAATTGATTATACCAAATCATATGCTAGTAATAAACCCAACTTTTAGGCTCAGGTTGCATTGAAAGAGACTGCGTAAATATTGGCTATTAGATGCGTTTCAGGTAAAAACATTTTTACACAAGTCGTGACAGAAATGTTTTCATTGACACAATCATTGGTTGCTCTAGTTCAAAACAATTTTGCTTGATATATGGCATATCGTAAGCAATTTGATATGCATGTGTTATATTTAATTGTTTTTGAAATTTATATAGCGCGACCGTTCTAGAATAAAACTCGGAATAGTCAAGACTAATCCGAGTTTTATTTCAAAAAAGTCGACAGCAAAAAATAATTTAAACCTAGAAGCAGCACAGCGTGTGTATCCGAGATGATATTGTTTTGGGATGCTGTGAGCCACGGATGGCGAATGCAAGCCTACATGGAAGTACATTTTTTGCGTCTCCAAAACAATAGCATCGAGCGGTACACACGCTGCGCGGTTTCGGATCGCCAGCAGAAATAAAAATTAATTACGCTGGGGTCAATTAGTAGCTGCTATTTATTTACCGGTCTTCGACAACGCCAAGGCGACCATGCTGGCAAATGATTCGAGCAAACGCTTTTGTTCCGGAGAAAAAGCCTTGTCTACCTCCAACTTCATCAAACAAATAACACCCAAAACGTCATCCCGTATTTTAAGAGGAACATAGTACCATTTGGCAGAAGATAGGGTATTAGTTCCTTTCCCCGCGTGGCGACCATTTTTATAAACCCAGGTGGCAACGGCTCTTTCCATGTCATTTAACACCAACTCCTCTCTACTTTTAGCCGTTAACTCAAGCGGCCCAGCCGCCTTTCCAGGCAAAAGAATAACAATATCGCTCTCAAAAGCCTCAACAATACTTCGCACAGCGCGATTCAGAATATCGGCAAAATTTTCTGCTCCCATTATCTCGCGACCAAAATTATAAAGAGCATAAATAAATCTTTCACGATGTCTCGCGCTTTCTGCTCGCCAACGAATCATTCTACCAACCCAGCTTACTCCCAAAACAATCAAAACAAAAAGCACCATGCTGGACAAATAGCGAAAATCGGTAACACCAAACGACAAAATCGGGGGGATAAAAAAGAAATCAACCACTCCCAAAGCAAACACCGCCGTAACCAGACCGACAGAAATACCTCCTAAAATTCCCGATACGATGGTTGGCAACAGCATCAGCATCAATAAGTTGTGCGAGGATGAAATCCATTTTGAAAAAAACCAACTAAACAAGCTCACAATTGCCACACCAAAGCATCCCCAAAAATATGGCTTATATTCTAGCTTTCTTGCTACTGGCTTTGCCACCGAGGGCGCGGCGTGCGAATCATCCCCAACAACCAATAAATTAATAGGACTAGATTTTTTTACCAACTGATTCAAGACCGACCCTCTTATAATTTCTTGAAATCGTGAGCGCTGCGACAAACCAGTAATAATTAAATTAACATTCTTCTTTTTTGCAAAGTTAATAATTTCATCAGCAATGTTGTTACCGCTGAGAGAAACAACTTTGGCGCCGAGCTCTTCCGCCAAATGAATATTACGATAAAGCTGGCTCCGTGTTTTTTCGGTATATTTTACCTGCTGTAACGATTCAACGTGCACCGCATACCACTCTGCCTCAAGATCTGTGGCCATACGATGAGCCGTTAACAACAGCTTCTCGGTAAGCTTGTTTGAACCAATGCTAACCAGCAATTTAGATTCAATTGGCCAAACATGTAAAATATCTTCTTTTTCTCGATATGAAAGCAAATCACTGTCAACTCGCTTGGCCGTATATTTTAGGGACAACTCTCGCAACGCCAACAAATTTCCCTTCTTAAAAAACTTTTGCATTGCTTGTCGTGCTTTTTGCGGAATATACACTTTTCCTTCGGCCAACCGTTGCTGCAACTTTTCTGGAGATAAATCTACTAATTCAACCTCGATAGCCAAATCTAAAATACGATCAGGAATAATTTCCTCAACTTTTACTCCAGTAATTTGATAAACAATATCAACCAAGCTCTGAACGTGCTGAATATTCAGCGTGGAATAAACGTTAATACCCGCATTGAGCAACTCCTCAACATCCTGATAGCGCTTTGCGTGTCGAGACCCAGGAATGTTTGTATGCGCCAGCTCATCCACCAAAACCAGTTGCGGACGACGCTCCAACAACACATCCAAATCCATTTCACTAATTGTAATCCCAGAATATTCGATTTTTTTGCGCGGGATGATTTCGAACTCGTTAACCAAAGCCTCGGTATCTGCTCGACCATGAGTTTCTACAACACCTATTACCACATCAACTCCGTTGCGCTTGCTAACCGCAGAATCCTGCAGCATGCGATAGGTTTTACCAACCCCAGCACAATAGCCAAGAAAAATTTTCAGGCTTCCGCGTCGAGGTTCTTCTTCTGGAGTGTTGGTAATGTTAAGAGGATTTTTCAAAACATCATCGATATCTTTTGTTTGGTCTATGGTCGTCATATTTTTACCCGACTTGCTTTATTTTTTACCGGAATCCAATGCCCAATTAAGCCGCAACACATTTACTCCTTCCTTACCCCAAACACCAATAAAATCCGGATCTGTGTTAGCGCGAATTAATTTTTGGATTTTACTCTCTGGCAACCCCCGCTGCCCCGCCACTCTTGGCGCTTGTAACATAGCATTCGCCACAGAAATATGCGGGTCTAAGCCACTCGAAGAATCAAGAACTATGTCCGCAGGTAGCTTTGAATTATCGTACAAACCGTTTTCCAACCTAACCTGCTTAATACGACCTTCACTTTGTTCAATTAATTTTTTACTTGAGGGCGCAAGACCTTCCACGCCAGAACTTGCGGCATTGTAGTTAGATGCAGAAAAGCGGCTGTGAAAATATTTGCTTGAGGTAAACTCTTGCGCAATTAATGTTGAACCAATAATTTTATCCTGTTGTTTAATCAGGCTGCCTTTTGCTTGGCAAGGAAAAAACACTTTGCTAACACCAATAATAAATAACGGGTACACCAACCCCAGCAAAACTGCAAATGCAATAAAAGCTCGAAGACTTGTGTTTAATTTTTGCATATTTCCCTCTACATCGCCCAACCTAACCACGTGATAATAGTATCAATAATTTTTATACCGACAAAAGGCATTACCAAACCACCAACCCCGTAAATCAACAAATTTCTCTTCAACAGAAAAGCTGGGGATGCTTGTTTATACCGAACTCCATTTAACGCCAAGGTAATCAACAACGGAATTATAATCGCATTGAAAATTACCGCGGCCATAATCGCACTAGATGGGCTTGAGAGGCGCATAACATTCAATACCCCCAATGCCGGATACTGGCTAACAAAAAGCGCTGGAATAATTGCAAAATATTTAGAAACATCGTTAGCAACGCTAAATGTAGTAAGTGCCCCGCGCGTAATCAGAATTTGCTTACCGATCTCAACAATATCAATTAATTTAGTAGGCGTTGAATCTAAATCAACCATGTTGGCAGCCTCTCGTGCTGCCTGAGTGCCAGCATTCATTGCAACGGCCAAATCCGCCTGCGCTAGGGCCGGAGCATCATTGGTGCCATCACCAATCATCGCCACCATGTAACCCTCTTGTTGATATTTTTTAATACGCTCTAACTTCATCATGGGGGTGGCTTGAGCTATAAAATCATCTACTCCGGCAGCCACAGCAATTGTGGCCGCAGTTAGAGGGTTATCGCCAGTAATCATTACTGAGGTAATGCCGATTTTCTTTAGTTGTAGTAGTCTCTCGCGAATACCCTCTTTCAATACATCTTTAAGATAGACCACTCCGTACACTATTTCTTGATCAGCAACCACCAACGGCGTTCCCCCCTCATTGGCAATTTTTTCGACGGCTTTTTTTACCTCTTCGGGAAACTTAACTTTGCGCATTTTGACAAAGCCCTCAATTGCATCGGACGCTCCCTTGCGAATTTGCACTTCATTGATATCAATGCCGCTCATGCGCGTTTCAGCTCTAAACTCGATAAACTTTGCGCCAACAGGAGAACGAATATCGCGCCCGCGAATTTGTAATTTTTCCTTGGCTAAAATCACAATGCTGCGTCCCTCGGGTGTGTCATCCGCCAAAGAAGCCAACATCGCAAACCGCGCCAATTCCTTTTCTGTGACTCCAGGAGCAACGATAAAGTCAGTTGCCAATCGATTTCCAAGAGTGATTGTCCCGGTTTTATCTAGCAACACCACGTTAACATCACCAGCAGCTTCAACTGCACGCCCAGTCAAAGCAATAACGTTGCGCGCCAACAACCGATCCATCCCGGCAATACCCACGGCCGGCAATAACCCTCCTATGGTCGTTGGAATCAAACACACCAGGAGCGAAACTAAAGTAATAACAGAAAGATTAGCGTGTAAAAAATTCCCAAAAAATAACAAAGTTGACGTCACCACAACAAATAAAACGGTTAGCCCAATCAAAAAAATCTCTAGCGCGACTTCGTTTGGGGTTTTCTTCCGATTAGAGCTTTCAATCATATTTATCATTTGATCAAGAAAGGTCTCACCGGCATTGGCTTTAATCTCAACTGTGATCTTTCCAGAAAGGATTTTCGTACCACCGGTAACGCCGGTTTTATCACCACCAGATTCACGCACCACCGGGGCCGACTCTCCAGTAATGGCCGACTCATCCACCAAAGCCACCCCATCAATAATTTCACCATCAGACGGGATCATCATACCGTCGGCAACAATAACAATATCGCCCTTTTTAAGCATCAACGAAGGAACTAATTCTGTTGTCTCCTCTGTATCGGGAATCAATCTTTGCGCATAAATTTCGCTCCGATTGTGCTTCAGCGTCTCTGCCTGAGCCTTGCCCTTGCACTCGGCTAGGCTTTCAGCAAAATTGGCAAATAAAATCGTAAACCAAAACCAGACACTGATTTGCAAATCAAACATATACGGCTTGTGGGTAAA
The DNA here is from genome assembly GCA_964565935.1 of uncultured Coxiellaceae bacterium. GTDB lineage: Bacteria > Pseudomonadota > Gammaproteobacteria > UBA9339 > UBA9339 > JBAXAM01. The sequence continues at coordinate 1,988 of CAZMGW010000054.1, read as the reverse complement.
GAGGTTTGCTAAAGCAATAACCGTCGTAACAATCGCACCAGTTTCGACAACAAACATCACGGCGTTATGCCATAGCCGCAACGGATTAAGCTTAATAAAAGCCTGCTTAATAGCTGGCAAAACAAAACCGGTGTTCCACAACACGTTTGTAGTACGCATATTAATTAATCTACCTTTAAAAAATTTCCGCGCTAAAATATTTGCAACTGTTCCAATATAGGCCCCAATACGAATATGGGGAAAAAAGACAAGGCATTAATTACCACTATGCCGGCTAAAACCATAACAAAAAGCGGACTTGTTGTTGGAAAACATCTCGCCACGGGCAGAGTTTTTTTCTGCACCAAAGACCCAGCCAAAGCCAAAGCGGAAAGAATAAGAATCAAACGGCCGGCCAACATCGCAAAGGCCGTGGTTAAATTGTAAAAAGGCGTGTTAAAATTTAAGCCCCCAAATGAAGAACCGTTGTTTCCAATACTAGACGCGTATGCGTAAATTATTTCTGTCAATCCATGAGAAGATGGCTCCCCTAAACCAGCAATTCCAACATCCGTAGAAACTGCTATTGCGCTTAAAATCAACTTAAAAATCCCCGGTAAAAAAAGCGCAGTAATAACCACAACCATTTCATAAGGTTCCAACTTTTTCCCGTATATTTCCGGAGAGCGCCCAATCATCAAACCAATCAAAAACATTGTCAGCACAGCATAAAACAACATTCCAACAAGCCCGGAACCAACACCCCCAAAAATAATCCCCCCTATTACCATATTAAAAATAGCAACCAGTCCAGTAAGCGGCATTAGGCTACCAAACGAAGCATTAGTAGCCCCAGATGAAGTTGCCGTAGTCGCATTAGTAAAAAAAGCTGATGCTAACGAACCAACCCTTACTTCTTTGCCTTCCATATTGATGCCATTTTGTATACCCAACTTAGCAAGCAGTGGATTACCATGGAGCTCTGACCACAAAGTAACCCCTAAACCAGCAACAAAAAGCAGCATCATGGCAATAAATATTGTCCAACCCCTCGCACGATTATTTACCATCGCGCCAAAAGTAAAAGGAAAGGCTGCTGCAATTACGAGAAAGGAAAGAAGGGCCAAAAAATCAGTAAATGGTGTGGGATTTTCATACGGATGTGCTGAGTTGGCAGCAAAAAATCCACCGCCATTTGTTCCCAAATACTTAATTGCTATTTGCGAGGCGGCAGGCCCTTGAGCAATAATTTGCTCTTTGCCCTCTAGGGTTTGTGCATGCACATAAGGGCTAAGATTTTCAATACACCCCTGCGACACCAAAACAAGGGCCAACACCACCGCCAACGGCAATAAAATATAAATTATTGAACGAGTAAGATATACCCAAAAGTTTCCTATTCCAGTAGCATTTTTCCGAGCAAACGCATTAATAAAAGCCACCGCTACAGCCATGCCTGTTGCCGCTGCCAAAAAATTTTGCACCCCAAAACCAAGCATTTGAGTCAAATAACTCATGGTGGCTTCGCTTTTATAGGATTGCCAATTAGTGCCCGTGACAAAAGAAATCGCTGCATTAAGAGCGGTGTCCCATCGTACCGCCTTAAACTTCTCCGGGTTTAAAGGTAAAAAACCCTGAAGCTCCTGTAATAAAAATAAAGCCACGAGCCCGATTAAATTAAAAAGCAAAAGATTCCCGGCGAAGGTTTTCCAGCCCATATCTTCTTGGGTATCAACATCAAAAATCTTATAAAGGCATTTTTCAACTGGCGCTAAAAAGGTTTTCTCACCAGTAAAAACTTTTGCCATGTATTCGCCCAGAAAGATGGCAACCACCGTTAAAACGCACAAAAATATCACCACTTGGAACAACCAAGGTTCAGACATAAAAACTCCATTTTAGAAATCCCGCTCCTTTGGAGCTTGGATTTGTTTTTACCTTCCCCCAGGCCTGCGCCGCGAAAAACGCGGCTTATCCTGGGCTGGTGAAGCCTATAGCCCCTTTGGGGC
>CAZMGW010000053.1:0-8469 GCA_964565935.1 uncultured Coxiellaceae bacterium | reverse complement strand
GATTTGTAATCAGCAGGTCGCGGGTTCGAATCCCATCGCCAGCTCCAATAAAATCAATATATTACAATATAAATTTTCGTTATAGTATTTAAATTTTTCTTTCGTGGTTCCTCTTGTGGTTCCCCTAAGAACCTCGCTAACATGCAATACGAACAAACATTGCATCCATATCTAGTAGCGGCTCGAAGGAGAGAGTTACGGACTTTTAATCAGCAGGTCGCGGGTTCGAATCCCATCGCCAGCTCCAATACTGTCGTGGCTTTACTCATGTTTACCCTGTTTATCAAATCTTCCAAAGCTACCTATGAGCTACCCTTAGATTAGAAAAGTGTTTTGTAAACCCCATTTTTAGAACCAGTTAAAAGGAGAATTTTCCCGCCTTTGTTTAATTTCGCGACAACGACTGGTTTTTTGGGGTTAAATCCAATTAGATATATGATTTATTGGCACGTCGAGTTTACTAATAAACATCTAATTAGAATCTTCCCCAATCATCACCTCTAAATCGATCACCCGATCAGCAATACTCACCGTTTCTTTTCGGTGGGCAATGATGATACGAGTTATGCCGATTTGTTTGACGTGTTGATTGATGATAGTTTCGTTATTGGAATCCAAATGACTGGTCGCTTCGTCTAAAAATAAAATCTTAGGTTGCGAATACAAAGCTCTTGCCAGAAGAACCCGCTGTTTTTGCCCTCCAGATAAGGTCGTCCCCATGTCGCCAACCAAAGACTGATACGACATCGGCATTTGCATAATATCGTCGTGAATTGCAGAGATCTCTGCGCAGGCATAAATACGATCGAAATCAGGCTTGGCGTCAAAAAAGCAAATGTTATCGGCAATCGAGCCGCTTAACAAAGCGTCTTCTTGCATGACGGCGGCTATCTGCGAACGATAATTATGCAACCCCATACGGCGCGCATCTATCCCATCAACAAAAACCCCACCTAATGATGGATCAAGAAGCCGCATCAAGATTTTCAGCAAAGTAGTCTTGCCACAACCAGATGCGCCAATTATAGCCACCGCCTCCCCTGCTTTTATTTCGAAATTAATATTTTTAAACACATATGGATCTTGTTCGGAATACCTAAATGCAAGATTTTTAACGCTAACATTGCCTTGAATAGCTCTTGGGACGGCTGTATCACCAACAGTCTCTGGTTCAGGATCGGCTAAGGCAATATCTGCCACTCGCTCTAAATCAAGGCTAATCATTTGATAATCAAAGACTTTATCAACCATGCTGATGGCCTTACCAACAAATTGTTGGCGATACGAAAAATAGGCCATCAACATACCAATCGTAAAACCGCCCTTCATGACAAGTGTTGCACCCAACACCAGAATAATCACATATTCTGCACCAAAAATAATTTGGTTGAGAAACTTATAAACCAAGCCCAGTTTCGCTATGCGAATATTTGTATTTAGTTTGTCGGCATAGCAATTCTGCCAAATATTCTCTCTTTGGCTTTCTTTGCCAAAAATCTTCAAAGGTAAAATTGCGCGAATACTTTCCATAAAAATCGAGTTTTCTTTGGCACTGGCAACCAGGCTTTCTTGACCCAAACGCCGCATGGTTGGGTAAAGCAACGTCCGGATAATTATATAAAGCGTCAAAGCAGCAAACACGATAGCAGTTAGGAGATAACTATAAACCAACATCATAATCAAAGTAGCTATAACCATGAGGCCGTCAACGATACCTTCAACAAAATCCGTACTGATTTTGGTTTGAATTGCACCCATAGAGCCAAAACGGGAAACGATATCGCCCATGTGCCGCTTTTGAAAGAAATCGATTGGCAATTTAAATAAATGCCGCACTAGGTTGGCAACCAGCTGGATATTCAAAACGTTAGATAAAAACAGAACTATCCAAGATCGCACATAACCGGTTACATATTGGATAACAGTCAGCAACCCCAAACCAATAGCTAAAATATAAAGCAGCGGAAAATCTTTGGTAACAATCACATCATCAATAACAAACCGCATAAATAGCGGGCTGATTAACTCAAAGGCTTCTAGCGCCAGAGAAACTAAAATAATCTGCACTAATGGCAGCTTAAGCCCGGTGACTGTTTTCCATAAATCAGACAGAAACAATCTGGTTCTGTTTTTTTTCTTTGCAAAATCAACGGCCGGGGTAAGCTCCATCGCAACGCCAGTAAAGTGCTTGGAAACCTCAGACATTTTATATTTAACCACGCCAATTGCTGGGTCATGGATAATTACGGTGTTACCCCGTACCTTTTTCAAAACCACGAAATGGTCTAAATCCCAATGAAGAATACAAGGAGTTTTTAAGCATTTCAGTTCGGCTAAATCTAGCTTTACCGCCCGGCTTAATAAATGAAGTTTTTTTCCTAAATCAATTAAATCTTGGAGCTTGCTTCCTTTGAGTGAAATAGAAAATTGGCGGCGTAAAGTCAAAAGATCGGTGTCATAACCGTGGTAGCTTGCAATCATAGCAAGACAGGCCAAGCCACATTCAGCAACTTCTGCCTGATGGATCATCGGGAGTTTTTTACCAAACGAAAAATGTAGGCGTTTTGCTAGTTCGCTCATGATTTAAGACTTCCCTTAAGACTGTAGATGGGCTCCATAATCCACTGCCAAATGCTGCGTTTATCACCCAAAATCACCCCATCAAGAAGCATTCCGGCGGTAAGCGAATGAGGTTTGCCATACGCCATCACTGTCTGCTTCTGTAAGGTGACAATCACGCGATAAAAGCCCTCCTCCATTTTAATCGGAAGACCTCTCACGTCTTGTGGTGTAAGAATGCTCTTATCAATTCTATTTATGGTTGACTCATACAATCCAAACTGTTGATAAGGATAAGCTGCAAATTTTAATAGAACCTTTTGGCCTGGCTTGACGAAACCAATTTGGCTGGTAGGAACAAACAATACGCCTTCTAATACAGAATCTTTGGGGATAATTGAAACCAGGGGCGCTTCCGCCGCCACGTGATCACCAACCGTAGCGATTAGCGCCGATATGACGCCGTCTCCAGGCGAACGAATTGCATAGTCGACCCCGCCTTTTGCTTGCGCCAAGTCTTTTTCAAAGGTATGCAATGCGAGTTTCGCTGCTAAATATTCATCCTGACGCTTTTGATATTCTGGTTCTGAAATGTAGTGCTGTTTTAGCAAGCTCTTATAACCAGCAGCGTTCTTTTCATACATGCTGATTCGGCTTTTTTGAACTGCGATTTGCTTTTCTAACAATTCTACTTGCTGAGCGGATAGGCTTTGCTCAGTCACCGCTTCTTGTTCGGTGGATATCAAATAAAGCAACTGCCCCTTTTGGACTGCTTCACCTTGCTGGACAAATCTCTTTATAATCGTTCCTTTGGTGCTGGCATAAAGAGTTATTAGGCCTTTATCAGGTACCAACATGCCCTTCGCCTCATGCCGTTTTGAATATTCGCCAAAATATAAAAATAAACCGACCGCAACAGCAATTAAAAACAGCCCAAACGACCAGACCGAAAAAGAAATTGGGGTAACGATAAGGGTTTTACCGAAGTAATTGCCTTTTTTAATTTGCAAAACTTCTTTGCGAAACAAAGGTGTTTGCTGAGAATCTTGGTCTTGGTTTTCTTCGTTTGTCATAGATAACCGGTTTTTATTTCCCAACTATTAAAACATATTTCCAGCGGCCTGTCGTGGAAAGCTATAATGCACAAAGTTTTTGACATAAACAATAAACTAGTATTAAATGTACGAGCTGGTGGGGATCCACCCCTGAGTGATGTGTGTGGACTAATTTTTGGAGATTATGTATGACAATGAAAAATAGACATATAGTGGCAGTAAACCTCGACCAGAACCAACACAGAGAATTGAAGAACGATGAGATGGTTCTGGTAAGCGGCATGAGAAATTCTGCAGCATCAATTTCTGGATCATTAAATAAACTAGACAGTCTTGACCCAAGCCAACATAAAGAATTAAAATGTGATGGGACCTCTTTAGTCGGAGGTGTTGTAGGGTGCCCTTCAGTACAATTGTCTGTTACAGCAACAGGGTCGCCTAGGAATCCGGATCCAGACACCGATAACGATCCTGACTGACAACTAACTCGATAGAATCTTTCAGATAGCTATATTATATAATGTAGAGAAAGTCATAGGGCTTGGGGGTTGTGTTTTGGTTTAATTTATAAAATCCCACATAAAGTCCTGAGCGTACGTAATAGCGCACTCAGTAGCTTCAGTTGTTGGGTGCGCTTTGCTTAAAATAGAAGATCCTATTATGGACGTAAGCTCGTGGAATATCTCGCAACGAGGTTCGTCGCACCTTTATGCATCATGGGTATATGGTCGATAATTTACTTTCTAGAAGCAAAGTTAATGATTGGTTTAAGGATATGCCTCTGTAAAAACATAGCATTAATGACGATCCAAGAACATTAACTCAAGAGTCTATTATATCAAAAAACTATCTCATTTTTTTCATTAATTAGGACATTTTTTAGCCATGCTTGTATTAATAAGCAAATCTGATTGCGAACAATCAACGGATGAAGTTATAGATTGGTTGTTTTTTAAGGATCAAAATTATGAAAGAATAAACGGTGCAGATTTTCTAGAGAACTGTTTTTCAATTATTCTAACAAATAATTCCAAAAGCTTTAGCATTCATAAAAATAAGACCATTGAGAATTTGTTTAATGTTGAAAATAAAAATTTCTTATGGTTTCGTCGCTGGTATAACGGGGTTATCAATATTAAAAGAAGAAGCTTGTTTAGCCCGAACATTAAAGAAAAAAATAAAATAGGCGGCTCCATAGCATTAAGGACCCATATAAAAAACGAAAGAAAAGTTCTTTCTGATTGGATTTTGCACCATCTACATAAAAACAATTATTCACTCAATAGTTGTGGGTTTAAAGATTTGAACAAACTTGAAGTATTGGAACAAGCATCCAAAATTGGTTTAACCATTCCAGAAACTATAATCACCAACTCAAAATGCGAGCTTATTACATTTCTAAATAATCATGGTAGAATCATTACTAAAGCGCTTGGCGATGGCATGATGTACATGGGCAATGCGGGCGGTGCCATAATGTATACAGAGGAAGTTACCGCCGAGCTCATTAACAAATTACCACAGCATTTTGGGGTATCTCTTTTCCAATCTTTGCTAGAAAAAGAGTTTGAACTAAGAATATTTTATCTCGACAATAAATTTTATTCTATGGCTATTTTCTCGCAATCAAATACAAAAACAGCGATTGATTTTAGGAGGTACGACTATAGCAATGCCAACAGATGCGTTCCCTTCACATTACCAAAAAAACTCAAACAAAAACTCCGGGGGCTTTTGAAACAAATAGACTTACAATGCGCATCTATTGATATGGTTTACACTTATGACAATAAATATGTATTTCTTGAGATCAATCCTATTGGACAGTTTGGCATGGTATCAAAACCCTGTAATTATTATTTAGAGAAAAAAGTGGCGGATTTTCTTATTAGAAAAGCAAAACATATTTATGAATAATAACAAGAAATTACTCGGTAAGTCTTTTTTTCACTTTAAGGATAAACAGAGCAATCGTATATTGCCAGCAAATATACATCTCATGAAGCGTCTAAACAACAAAACGGATTTTATATCAGCAAGAAGTGCGTTTTCATCTTTTTATAAGTCTCAAGCCACCTATTGTTTTTCTTTTTATAAACACGTTACTAGATTTGGCAACATGGAATCGCCCATAAAAATAAAGAAAATAAAATGATTGTTAAAAAAAATAGCAATGACGCCTATTTAAAACTGTTTTCTTCGGTTAAATTAACAAAAGGGTATAAACAAACTCTCTTGGTTGATTTTGATCGGCATAAAATGCGTATAGTACCAAATGATCTTTACGACTTCATAGAAAAATGTAAATTGAAATCGTTTATTGAGGTGTTTAAAGAATATTGTGCTGAGGATCAACAAGTTATTAATGAATATGTTGGCTTTTTAGAAGAGCATGAATATATCATATTCACAAATAAACCAAGTATGTTCCCAGAAATCGATTTGATATGGAAGTCTCCCCATTATATTTCTAATGCTGTTGTGGATGTTGATAGCAAATCAAGCCATGATTATCCATATATTATAGGGCTCCTTGATGAGCTTGGATGCCAAGCGTTGGAAGTGCGTATATTCAAGCCAGTTAAGTTCGACAATATCGCTAAGTTATTAGATGCCTCAAAAAATTGTCGCCTTAAGTCTTTAAGGCTATCGTTACCCTATGCTATGTTAAGAAAAAATATGGGCTATGATGGGTTGCTTATAAAATATCCGAGATTAGAGATTGTGGTGTTTCATGGTGCTCCAAAAAATGAGTGTAAAGTAAACAGCGTATATCAAAAACTATTGTTTACCACAAACAAAGTTGATTCTCCTCATTGTTGTGGATATATTTCTGAAAAACTCATGATTTGTAACTTGATATTGTTTTCAGAAGCTCAAAATTACAACACCTGTTTAAACAAAAAACTATGCATTGATGTGAATGGCATGATAAAAAATTGCAACGCTATGCAGGAAAGCTTTGGTCACTACAAACAAAGCAATGTCAAAAAAATGATCTTAACAAATAAGCAATATACAAAACATTGGAAAATCAAAAGAGATGATATAGATACTTGCAAAGAATGTGAGTTTAGGTATGTTTGTGTGGATTGTAGGGCAAATATAGCAGATCCTGATGGTGTGTTATCTAAACCATCAAGGTGTAATTATAATCCCTATACAGCAAAATGGGGAAAGTAGCTAAGTGTCGGTTTTGTTCTGTGATTTTAAGTTGCCTTGACATATGTACAATAGAAGTATTTTAATAAAATGTCCATTCTTATTGGCCCTATTATAGAAGCAAAATAAAGAGGTGCGTAATGAAAACTATGTTTTTTTTGGCGCTTATCCTTATTTCAGAAACAGCCTCATGCGGACAAATCTACAAAAATAGAAATATTGCTATTTACAAAGATTATCATGTATTGACCTTCGAAGTATTTGCTCCGGAAGCCAATTTATTGAGGTCGGCATTTATTAAGAAACCTTATGAATTTTGTTCTAGTGACGGCAGTTTTAAAGTAGATTGTATTTCTTCCTCATGTAAGGTTAAACTTCCTTTAACCGCTAACGAAAACTTCGATGTTAAAGTTCCGTTTGTTAAACAAACTATTCCAAGGGCTACTTGCAAAGAATTGATAAGAAAAATCGAAGGTGGATATTATACATTCGATGAGAATAGCCTTAGTTTACGGTTTTCAGATGATGGACCGTGTGTCCTGGAATATCTTAACTTCGGTAATTATTCTAATCATAAAATTGATATTATATTTAAAGAATTTCTTGAATACAAAAAATCAGAAAGAGGCAAAATCAAAAAATTCCCTGGAAACATAAACGACTGTTCTTGGGTTAAAAATAAGTTACAAGTTCTGGTTAATATAGATCAAAAGGCCCGCTTATTATGGTATTTTTCTGGATATAATAAATTAAAATTAATAGATAAGGTTTATTTTGATAAAGCTGTCCAAAAAAAGCTACTTATTGATACTGAACATACCTCTGAACTAAAGGAACTTCTAAAAAAATATAATTGGTTTGTTGTTTCCGAGTTTGGAAAAAAAGCAGATCACAATGGTTGGCTTTTGATTCAGCATCAAGACCATGATAGGGAATTTCAAAAAATGATCCTTAAAAGGTTAAGGAAGCTTTGCTTGGTGGGCGAAACATCAAAGTCAAATTATGCTTATCTATACGATAGGATTGCGATTGCGGAGAACAAACCGCAAAAATATGGAACTCAAGGACGTTGTATTGGCAAGGGGCTGTGGGAACCCGCTTTGCTTGGAGATGCAAAACAGGTTGACAGGTTTAGAAAAGAGGTGGGGTTAGAACCAATGTCTGAATACAAAAAAACCTTTAAAGATATATGTCCGGTTATCTGAATAACAACTCCTGATCTGCCGCGTTAGCTATCCCTGTTAGTCAGCTCTATTATCATTATCCGTATCACCGTTATTTAATGGTCCAGTTAAAGTTCCAGATAACAGCATACAACCAGCACCAGCAACAAGACATCTCTCCCCATGTGTTAATTCACGATATGCTTTGCTGGTTATTTTAGCCAATTTTTTTTCAGAATCCGTCTTGTTTTCTTGAATCATGTTAAGTTTAGACATAATTTTTCTCCTATTAGTAGAAAGATACGATTACAACCCTAGTAACACACCAACGTTGGCATAATACCATAAAAGCAGGACTACGCCCCCCATGTTCATAACTAATTGAAAAACATATAAAATTATATGTTTTTTTCAAACAGTCGGTTATATTAATCTTTTTATGAATCTCCGCAGGCTGACGCCCGCGGTATCACCTGTTTCAAGCTTCGCTTGCCTGAATTTACTATGTAAATTCAGGAGTACTTCATCCC
>CAZMGW010000052.1:0-8493 GCA_964565935.1 uncultured Coxiellaceae bacterium | reverse complement strand
CGCAAAAAATAAGGGCGCCTCGTCTAAATCCATTTTACGAGGAGTATATAGCTCCAATAGCAACTTTACCCTGAAACAAAAGCTCCGTTCTTTTCGAGTTTCCTAATAAACTGCCCACAATTACTGCCAATTTGATTCTCTTCAAGCTCACCAATACTCAAAAGCACCTCATAACCAGCCTCCTGCAACTGCTTAAGCAAGTTATTTGTATCCTCACCAACAGAACCGTCCGTAAAATAACTTTCAATATTATTAGCTGCTGAGTTAACAGTAGGGTTAACGGGAGTAATCTTGATAATAAAAATCTCTGGATCAAAGTATTTCTTGAGCTCTTTGGCGCAAACGGGAGAGTTTTTAGCAAGGGCAAAATTTAAAGTGATTTTTTTATCTCCGCTAGCATAAAACCTCGCGCCATAATCTGCAATACGCGCAAAATCCCATTTTTTGATCGGTATCAGCTCTTCGCGCAATTTTTGATCAGTGGTATGAATGGAAAATTGCATTTGAAAACCGCCACTTGCATACAATCGGTTTTTTATATCAATCAACTTATTAAAAAAACTCTCACAACCCTCAGGCGCTACAGTTGAAAAAGATGGCAGTAAACTACTGCATTTATAACGCTCGGGCAGCTCTTCTAAAACCTCAAGTACCGCCGGATTCAGCGCTGGCTCGCCCATACGAGCAAATTGAATTTTAAATTTTTTACAGGCAATGTTTTTGTCGGGAAATCTGGCGGCCACCAGATGATCAATTTGTGCCAAAATTTCTCCTTTTGACAATTTGCCATGGAAAGAACCGCCAGCATCGCACATTGGACAACCAACCGGACAGCCAAATAAAGTTGAAACAATCAGCACCCATTTATCTTCACGCGATAAAGGCGGTTGCACCGATTCAACGAACTCAAGATATTTGCTTTCTTTAGTTTGAGCGACGTATACGGTTGCGATTTTATCATTGCCGGTTTTGCTGATGATTTTTAGCATTGTTTGGGGCTTTTTATACCATTAGAAATGCGCATTGCAGCTACGATACCATCTCCCGTTGCAATTGCAACCTGGCGGTATTTACTATTTTTTACATCGCCAGCCAAAAATAATTTACCCGATTTAATCAACCGTTTTTCAGATAGTTTCAGCCTGTCGGTATAAAAATCCTTTTGCGGGATACGACCGATGGCCGCCAAAATATAGTCAGCCTCGACACAAACTCTCCGTTTCTTATTCGTAAACACACAATTTAATTTTTTATGAATTCCAAATCCCACCTCTTTCAGTGCATATTCTTGATAATATGCGATATTTTTGTGTTTTAGGGCTTGATTGGTTAATAGCGGCAAAGCAGCACTGCATTTACTACGATTACAAATCATGACTTTGTTGTGTTTAGCCAAATTAAGCGCATTATCAAACGCTGCGTCCCCAGCGCCAATTATAACAATGGTCTTGTTGCGTAGACGCAGCAAGGGAAAAACCTCATAGAACAGATACGGCTTAATAGCCTCTTGATGGTTTTTGATCAATGGCAGCACTTTTGGCTTGGTGCCAGTGGCGACAATAGCACGATCTGCAAAATAAATTTTGGCACTGGTTTTAATTTTAAATAGGTGCAATTTAGAATCATAATCAAGCGATGTAACTTGCGCCTTAACCAAGTTGACTTTACTTTTTTTCAAGTGCTGACGAAATAGCTGCAACAGATCCAAACCTGCTTTCCCAGCAGGAACTCCCAAATAATTTTCAACACTCCAAGCATTCTTTAATAGCGAGCCTGCTTCGCCCTGCTCAAACAAAAGCGCTTTAATATCAAAACGCTGTAACTGCATCGCCGCTGCCATGCCTGCCGGCCCTGCTCCGATAATAGCGACTTGCGTTTTCATTTTGGAGCTCCCAATTGATTGATCACTTCATCAATGAGCATTGGCACTGCAAACCCATGCGCCAGATTCATTAAAGCCCCCAAATGAAACTGGCGATTATAAGTGGCGGTGCCATCAATACAAAAAAACACCTCATAACCGCGCGTAAAAGCCGCCCGCGCGGTGGTTTCACAACACAAATGGGTCATTACCCCCGTTATAATTAATTGCTCAATACCCTTGGCTTTTAAAATCGACTCTAGCTCAGAGTTATAAAATGCATCGTATTGGGTTTTAGCTATAGTTATTGCCTCAAGGTTGGCTATTTCCGCAATTATCTCCGCCATCGGGTCACCACGCTCAAGCAATCGCCCACTCCACCATTTTGACATCATCTCGGCGTCTTTGGGGGTGTTGCTATGGCATGTCTGAATCACTGGAATCCCCCGCGACAAACAATAATTTTGTAATTTTAGAATGCCGGGGATAATGGCTTTAACGCTGGAAACATGGGCGTGCGACGATTCATCAACAAAATATTTTTGTAGATCTATGACTAACAAAGCCACTTTGGCAGGATTAATTTCAATGGCGTGGCCAGCACGTAACGGCGCCACTTCTTTCAGGAACTCCTGCGCCTGCTGCTCAACTGATGCTGCGCTATAATATTGTTTTTTCACATTATTTATCAGTGCTGGTTTTCTTGTGTCGCGGCTCTATTGATTTGGCTTGCTCAACTATCATAACCGGAACGCCCTGTTTGATAGGAAATGCTAACTTATCGAAGTTGCAAATCAACTCCTGCGCATTTTTATCATAATGCAATTTACCTTTGCAAAGGGGGCAAGCTATAACATCGAGGATTTTTGAATTTGCAGACATATTGAGACAACAAACTATTCAATACAACAATTGATTACTTTCTGGACTAAAACACCAAGCTTGCCTAGAACGCCGTTGCCTTCTTTGTCGTGCTGATTGAGCGATTGCTCATCAATTTTTTTGATATTGTCAATCGGCAGCAGTTTCATTTGCAAGCCCCAAAATAGGGAATAAAGCTTATAAGCTTTGGTAAAAAAATCGTAAGCCTCTGATTTATTGCCTAAATCAAGCTGCTTGGTACCAACTTCCATAAGGCGGTAACTAGCAGCCAATAAATGCTTGGAAATGCACCACACTTCGCCTTCGTAATCTTTAATTATTCTTTGCAATAACTCTTTGCGCATATTGCGCACTTCAAGAATTAAATCAAAATACTCGTTTTTACCCGTTTTTGCACCAGTAAAAAAGAAGTGCTCTTCAATCCCAACCAAATTCATGATGGCGACGGTCAAATCCTGATCGCACGATAAATCCATTTTATCGCGCTTCTTCATGGCATCGTACTTGGCAACTAGGCCTTCAATATTTTTAGCAACGTCGTCCTGATTCATGGTTTTATTTCGTCAAATAATAAAAGATTATACTTAAAATAATTAATGGCAATACCGGCATTACAACTTTTTGAAAGGAAAAATAGGCTTTGTTATCGTTTTTCTTTTTTAGCAGGCCATAACTCAATGCCCCGCTAAAAAATACGATGCTCCCGACAATGATACCAAGTAAAATCTTATCCATCCCCCAAAATCTATTCAGCGCATGACCCATAATCCCACAATAATAAAGTGGAATGATAATCATGCCGTAATAAATAATTGTGATTAAAATTTTGCGTCCGTAAAAATGGACATTTTTTTTATTACACCAGCTGATCGTCCAGGCAATCAAAGAAACAATTAGTCCACCAATCCAAATGCCACTAATAGTATCGTCAATACCCAAATATTGGGCCAACCCAATGCCTGCGCCAACAGCAAAGGTACAAAGGGGGCAGACGGCGAAACCAGTTGTTGAGATGAGCAGACTAAAAAGAAAAAGTATTGATTTCATGGTAGAATACTTACACACCTCTTCCAAGAGGTCAAGTCATCCGGTCTCCTTGCTGGTCGGGGCGACCGGATTTGAACCGACGACTCCTTGCACCCCATGCAAGTGCGCTACCAGGCTGCGCTACGCCCCGAATACCTGTTTTTCAATCACGTTCCAGCTCTGCAACCACTTCCTGCAATCGCGCAATAATCTTTTTTATTGATTCCGTAGATTGCCCACCAGTGGCCATGGGAGCCTTGTCATCACTATTTAATTTAATACGCGCGCCCTCGATCGTAAAACCTTCCTCATACAACAAGCTTTTGATACGTCGAATTAATATTATTTCATCACGTTTATAATAACGCCGATTACCACATCTTTTGGCTGGATTGAGTTGGGGAAATTCTTGCTCCCAATAACGCAAGACATATGGCTCGAGCAAACACAACTTACTCACTTCACCTATGGTGAAGTATATTTTATCTGGAATTTGCGGAAGAGCTAATGAGGTTTTTTTACTAAGGTTACGACCCTGTTGATTCGGCTTAGGCTTCTGTTGGTCCTGCATATTTTTCAACTTTAGCTTTTAATTTTTGACCAGCTCGAAAAGTAACAACTCTCCTAGAGGCGATTGGAACGTCTTTACCGGTTTTAGGATTTCTGCCTGGACGCTCTTTTTTGTCGCGCAGGTTAAAATTACCAAAACCAGACAAACGAATCTGCTGACCATTTTCAAGCAAAGAACGGATTTCTTCAAAGAAGACTTCGACTAAATCCTTGGCCTCGCGTTTATTGATTCCTAACACTTTGAATAAATTTTCCGACAACTCAGCTTTTGTTAATGCCATAAACCTATCCTCTCAAACTTGCATCAAATGTTTGTTTTAAAGCCATAACCACTTGATTTATCGACGTATCAACCTCAGTATCAACCAAGGTACGACTAACACTTTGAAAAATCAAATGAATCGCCAAACTTTTCTTGTTTAAACCAACACCAGTACCACGATAAATATCAAATACTTCGATATTGTGTAGTAATTCCCCAGTAATGTCTACAATTTTTTGCCTAATTTGCTGCCATTTTACATTCTCGTCTACTATTATTGCAATATCTCTTTGAATCGCTGGAAACTTAGAAAACTCACAAAAAGTCTTTTTTAATTCACCGGCCACATGGTTTAAATTTATCTCAAATAAACACGCTTGCTTAGTTAAACCAAGCTCTTGTTTAATTTTTGGATGAATTTCCCCAATAATTCCTATCGGGATTTTCGCCACCAAGATTTGCGCTGAACGCCTGGGGTGCAAAGCAGGATGAATTATTTGCATATATTCAACATGTTGGTCGTGACCAAATAGCTTCAAAATGGCGTTAACATCATTTTTTAAATCAAAGAAATCCGCTGGCTCTTCTTGTTTAATACCCCATTGCTCTGGATATGCGCTTCCCAATGAGATCCCAGCAAGAACCGATGGCTGCCGCAACGAGCCCTCCTGTTGCAAAAAACACAAACCAGTTTCAAAAAAACGCACTCGCTGCTGCTGACGATGGATATTATATTTAGCCGCATTAATTAACCCAGGCCACAACGTGGTACGCATTACTGCCAATTCTGGTGAAATCGGATTAACCAACGGCAGTGGAGCATGCTCAGGATCGATCAAAGCTTGAAGCTTTGCATCGATAAAACTGTAAGTTACTACCTCGTGATACCCCAAATCAGTCATCAGCTCACAAAGGCGATCTTTATCGATACCGCCCATGTCAGGAGACGGAGGCATTAGTTCAGCAACAATTTTTTGCTCTGGAATTTGGTGATAGCCGTAAACACGCCCAACCTCTTCGATCAAATCCTCTTCAATCTCAACATCAAATCGCCAACTTGGCACAACCACTTTCCAACCGTCAGAAACCGAGGCAACTTGCATCTCCAAATGCTCCAAAATAGAAAGCACTTCTGTGTCTGCGATAGTTATCCCTAAAAATTTCTGAATATTACTGCGCTGTAAATGAATAGTTGCACGTTGTGGCATGCTTTCTTGAATAATGACCTCTGATACTTCACTTGGCTTACCACCAACAATTTCCAGCAACAAAGAAGTTGCCCGATCCAGTGCTTGTAATTGCAGGTTGTAATCGACTCCACGCTCGTAACGATAGGAGGCGTCGGTTTGTAGCCCATAACTACGGGCTATGCCCGCCATTTTTTCTGGGACAAAAAAAGCGCTTTCAAGGAAAATATCAGCGGTGTTTTTGTTAACACTAGAATCGACTCCGCCCATAATTCCAGCAATTGCAAGCACCTTACTACTATCAGCTATCACTAGCGTATTAGCATTCAACTGCACTTTATTACCACCGAGCAAGGTTATTTCTTCTCCCTGCGCCGCATATCGCACTTGAATTTTTTCATCTAGCTTGGCTAAATCGAAAGCATGTAACGGCTGCCCAAGCTCGAGCATTACATAATTGGCCACGTCTACAACAGGATTAATATTGCCTATACCTGAACGACGCAACCGCTCTTGCATCCAGATTGGTGTACTAACTTGATTATTAATTCCACGAATGACACGTCCACAATAATGCGGGCACGCTTCTTTGGCTGTTATAGCTGCCGAAAAAACTGCTCCTTGAGTTGAAATTTTCGGCAATTCTAATTTATTGCGCTTTATTCGATTAACAGCAGCAACTTCTCGAGCTATACCAGCAATACTCAAGCAGTCGCCACGATCTGGCGTAAGCTCAATCTCTATCGTAGCATCGTCTAATATTAAATATTGCCGCAAGTCAGTACCAATTGGCGCGTCGCTTGGCAATTCTAGCAATCCTGATGAAGTTTCAGCCAAACCCAATTCAACAGCTGAACACATCATACCCTCTGATTCCACACCGCGTAATTTTGCCTGCTTAATTTTAAAATCACTTGCTAGCTCAGCGCCAACTATCGCCACCGGAACCTTGAGCCGTGGTTTAACGTTTGTAGCACCACAAACAATGGTAAGTGGCTCAGATTCACCAACATTTACACGACAAACAGTAAGCTTATCGGCATTTGGATGTGGATTAACTTCTAGAATTTCACCAATTATTACGCCACGAAAATCTTTAGCAATTGACTTTACTTCAGCAACTTCTAAACCAAGCATGGTTAACTGCTCGGCCAGCTTTGCTGTGTCGATTTCTAAATTAATTAATTCGCTGAGCCAGGATTTGCTAAATTTCATATTCTTTTAAAACTGCCTTAAAAACTGCAAATCATTTTCAAAAAGCATCCGGATATCGTTTATTCCGTAATAACTCATCGCCAAACGATCAATGCCAAAACCAAAAGCCAATCCATTAAATTTTTTGGGGTCAATGCCTCCTGCTTGCAACACGTTTGGATGCACCACCCCACAACCACCAAGCTCTAACCAACGCCATGATCCGCCAACTTCCCATTTAACATCAACCTCTGCTGATAGTGAGGTAAACGGAAAGTAGGAGGGCCTGAGCCGATACTCAACTTTTCCTTTAAAAAAGTACTCTATGAATTTGTTTATTATCCATTTTAAATTAGCAAAATTTACATTTTCATCAACAATTAACATTTCCAATTGATGAAACATTGGGGCATGCGTTGCATCGTTATCACGACGAAAAACCCTACCAGGGCAAATAATTCTTATGGGGGGCTTCATTTTTTGCATGGCGTGAATTTGGGCGGGAGATGTTTGGGAGCGCAGCATCGTGCCATCAGCAAAATAAAAGGTGTCGTGTGAGGTCCGTGAAGGATGGTGCGGAGGAATATTTAAGGCTGTGAAATTATAAAATTCGGTTTCAACTTCTGGGCCTTCGACAACAGAAAAGCCCATATTGATAAAAAAATTCTCGAAAATTTTTCGGACTTTGGTGACCGGGTGGAGAGTTCCTAACGCTTGACCACGCGGTGGTAAAGTAATATCAATTGTTTCCTGCGCCAACCCTGCTTCAATCTCAGTCGCTATTAAGGATTGGCAACGCGCATCAATTACGCCAATCAGTTTCTCTTTTGCTAAATTGATAGCTTGTCCGATTCTTGGACGATCAAACGAATCGAGTGTACCTAGTTTTTTTAAAATATCGGTTAATTGGCCTTTTTTCCCTAGGTATTGACTACGAACTTGTTCAATGGCATGAAGATCAGGGGCGTTGCTTATTGCATCGATAGCTTCTGCGAGAATTTGATCGAGATTATTAGTTAAGGGGGAATCCATATATTAGGTGCATTGGGTTCTATACAAATTTAAAATAAATCCAAGCCCGAAGGGCTAAATCCTGATAGCCCAGGCTAAGACTCGCGTTTTTTGCGAGTCGCAGGCCTGGGGGGCTAACACAAAATGGTCAAGCTCAAAGAGCGAAATAATTATGAGATTATTTCGCGATTGCAGCTTTTACTTTTTCTGCAATTACAGCAAAGGCGTTTTTGTCATGCACTGCGATATCAGCAAGAATTTTACGATCGATTTCAATATTGGCTAGTTTTAAGCCGGCTATAAACTTGCTGTATGAAAGTCCATTTTGCCGAGCTGCAGCATTAACGCGGATTATCCACAAAGAACGGAACTGACGTTTGCGTTGTTTGCGGCCAATATAAGCGTATTGACCCGCCTTGATTACTGCTTGTTTAGCAGTTCTAAATACTCTACTGCGCGCGCCATAATAACCTTTTGCTTTTTTAAGGACTTTTTTATGA
>CAZMGW010000051.1:0-8737 GCA_964565935.1 uncultured Coxiellaceae bacterium | reverse complement strand
CATTGGGGGCAATTTTCTTGGGGTTCCCATCACCGCTTCGCGGTTCGGTCACCCCAAGCTATAGATCTTGCGTTTCCTGCGGAACGCTTTACCAAGCCACTCCGCTTGATACCACACCCTCGACGTCAACCGCGATACAAGTTCATACTGATATTCCCCAGCATAAACCGCCACCTCTTCCACCAGCAGGTCCTTGCCCCATAAAATCACTTTTCCGATTGAAAATGTTGGTAAAATTCTCGTGTTTTTTGCGCCATGCGCTTATTATTATATATGGGTAACAATGCAAAAACTTCATCCCAATCCAAGGGAGATAAATTGTCAAAATGATAGTCTTTGTTAATGTAAATCGTGTCTAGGAAAGCACGCTCTTTGGTCGCAATTGAGTATTCTTGATTATTGGCAATGCCCACATTATTAGAGAAGAAGGGTCAAGTCCTTACAATCGACAACCTCGATAAAACCGCGGTATTTTATAACTAAAGAGTTTCTGGCACTATTTTAGTGTGTCTAGACCTTTGCGATTACTGTATGAAAATGCCTGGTATCACGTAATGAATCGTGGTGCGGCTCGCGTTAAAACTTTTCACAATGACAACGATTATCAGGCATTCATAAGCCTCTTTTTGCAGCTGCATCGCCGCTATCGTTTCGAGATTCATGCGTACTGCTTAATGCCCAATCACTATCACCTATTGATACGCACCCCACTACCAAATTTAAGCATCGGAATGCGACATTTAAACAGTTTGTACACGAGACATTATAATCAAAAATATAAAAGGGATGGGGCATTATTTCGTGGGCGCTATAAAGCAACACTGGTAGATGCAGAAAATTATTTGCTACGTGTTAGCCGCTATATTCATTTGAATCCGGTCAAGGCTCGTTTAGCGAAACACCCCAACAAATATCGTTGGTCAAGCTACAGATTTTATAGTCATACTATTGCACGACCAGATTGGCTTTATACTGATGCAATACTTTCACGTTTTGGAACTAAGCAACAGAAAAACAAATATTCATTATTTGTTTTGGAAAAATCCGATCAAGAACTAGAGGTTTTTTATCGTAAAGCAAGGTTGCTCCCAGTATTGGGTTCTGATTTCTTTCGCAAGCAAATTAGCCGAGCTATTTTATCTAAAGTGACGCCCACAAAAGACATTCCAGATCAAAAAAATGTTTGTGCTGCGCCGGATTTGTTAAAAATCAGTCGGTTGGTTGCTAACTATTATAACGTCCCCGTTGAGTCGCTGTATATTGTAGATCATGCCAAGGGGAACCTACCAAGAACAATATCGATCTATCTAGCAGCAGAATTATCCGGCAAAAAGTTTAAGCTTATTGCGGATTTTTTTAAAAACATAAGCGCTACAGGCATATCACAAATTATATTCCGGGTTAATGGGTTAAAACAATCTATCCCCTCTATTGACAATGATATTGCCACCCTAAGCAACTTAATCCAAAATGCAGGTTGTCGATTGTAAGGACTTGACACCTGTTTCTTCCCCGCGGCTTGCCCAGCTGCTTGTAAAATAGCTGGCTTGCCACGGAACAAAACAATGGGGAATCACCAGGGGGAGCCTCCCCCTTGGACGAGTCTGGGATTCATACCCCGGACGAAATAAAAAATTGGACAATCTCCTAATGCTATTTATGATATCTGCTCCTTAAAGTAGCAGCGGTCATACCGCTTCTGCCATCAGAAAATAAATTATCTCTAACTGTCCGCGCTGGCCTTATCATAGAAATATTTTTTTCACCAATATTGAACAACATTCCTCCTTCATACCGGCGTCCGTCAGTAGGATGGACAAAAACTACCGAAAGATACACAAGATTTTGTCGTTCATTTATAAACACCCGGGACTTCATCTTTGACCTCAATAAATCCTGATTTTGCATATCGATAATTAACCCACACACCTCCCTTATAAAACACATATAATCTCGTGCATCCTCCCCCGCATTCTCCATCAGTGTATTGAGATTTTCTTGAACAAACATCGGCACCTTAATTTCTTCACCAAAGTCATTGTGGTTTTTAATTCGTCTAACGTTAATAAAATTAACTGAAATCTGGTACCTCCCACCAAAAACTGCTGAAACCCCATTATGATTCTTTCTTATCCCCTGCAAAAAGAATAAGTTAAATATTTCTGGAACAGCAGCTGCTTGGCTACCAAACTCTTCCTCTATTTGAAAAGCAACTTGATCTAATAACTCCATTTGCAGGGGGGCTCTTTCGCGTCCCGCTTCCTGCATCGCGCTATATAATTCTTGTCTACCATCAGCTACATTAGCTGTGTCAATAAACTGCATTTCTATTTGCTGACCCGCCCTAAGACTTTCTTCATCCACCACTTCCCAATCAGGGACTGGCTCATAAGCATTTGCATTACCAAAAAGCTTTGAACATGCGCCCCCCCCATAACAAGTCATAGCACTTACCAGTAAAATTAAAAACATTATAAATTTCGCACATCTCATAACATTATCCTCAAATAAAAATAATAAGCCTCTCAATAATCACCTCCGTATCCATTTTATTCCTTTGTTTAAACCTTTTAATATACCCCCAGTACTATTATATTACGCTGACGCACAAAGCTAGGCTGTTTCTCACACCGCCTTACTTCTTTTTTGCCCAACCCCAAAAACTCTTTTTGTCTTTTTTTTGAGCCGTTTGGGAAGAGTTAGGCTCAGCTGCCGTGGCAACATCGCTCTCCCCTTCATCTGTATCCGCATCAAGATTTGCTGACTGGTCTGTATCCGCATCAAGATTTGCCGACTGGTCTGTATCCGCATCAAGATTTGCTGACTGGTCTGTATCCGCATCAAGGTTTGCCGATTCTTTTGTACCACTTGCAGGAGGTGGCAATTTTCTTACACTTATTACAGTTTTTTCGTCTGCTGCTGCACGCTCAAATTTTGGGCTTGCGCTTGCTGATTGCGGTTCGAGTGCTGTCAACATTGCAATATCACGCATTGTTTCTGCTCTATCAACCTCTTCCGACATATCTACTAATTCATCCCTAAATGTACGACATTTTTCTTCAAAATCAAAACCATGTCTGCTAAATTCTGCATTCACTACTACCATCAGATCTTCCAATTTTGCAGTAACTTTACTTATTTTCTCTTCCCATCCAGGCAATGCACGCACTTTCTCTTCCTCCTTGGCTTGTGCCTGCTGCAGCGCCCTCAGCAACGCTTTGCGGTCGCTGCAGGAGATCTCGACCTTGATAGGGGGCATTTTATTTCCGGCCTTCTTGTACTCAACCCGCACAGTACACTGCGATGATTTTGTACCTTCAGCATAAGAAGCCTGATTTAACGTAACCCCAACATACAGCTCCTTACCTGCTGCAAGGCTTCTATTTTCAGGCATATTTACAGAGGCTACGTGGTTATCTTCTGTTGCTTCTTTTACTTCTGTTATCTCTATTTCCTCAGCTCTGGTGTTTTTTATTACCAAAATTGGGACGCCGTCAGCACCATCTATTACATCAAAATCTAGTCCGGGGTTTACCGCGCTAAGTCGTCTGATTAGTGTTGTCCCTCCTCTATCAGAAAATACATCAATAACAATGTTTTCTTCTACAAAAGAACTGACTACTACACCAGAAGGGTAAACTCCCTCAAAGAAATCATTAAAATTTTGGGTGTTAGGAAAAATTTGTTTTTCGTCTCCAGCTGCCAGCCGTTCTTTCTTTGGACCATCATAAGCGTATATTTTCACATGCCTTGGCTTCAGACCCACTACTTTTGGTAATTTATAGGCTATACGACTTTCTCCATTACTTGGATATTTAATGATTGTAAGTCCGCCACCTATCCTTATATCGTCACCAATCAGTGCCGGTTTAATTTCAGTCGCATGATCTGAAACGGTTCCATTAACCTCCATCTTAATGGAATAAACTTTTTCAAGTGATAAGTTAAATGCCCAACCAATACCAGAATAGCCAAACATCAACACAGAAACCAATATTCCTACAAGTTTTGTCTGTCTTTTATATGTCACCCCAAAAAGCTTTATCATTGTGCACACACGCTACCAATATTTTCAAAAATCATATACATTTACTTGTTCTTTTTTCACTAGACTCTATTGCTTTGGCGGTGGTTGCAAATTAGCTACTGCCGAGGCCATAACAGCACTTTCTTGTCTCCCTAGTTCAATCCCTTGCTCGCGCACATACAACAACATATCATCTAAACTATCCCATTTTCCGGTCCACTTGCTAGGGAAACTTTCCATATAGCCATTCACCACAAAACAATCCCAGCTTTCTTTCAGCTTCTTAGCAAAATGCTCCTGCATCCGCGCTGGCATCCCTGAGTTAATACTGCCATTTTCTGCCCTCAGCCTATCAACCTCTGCTTGTCTTTCCGCAATGGTCGTGCTCGCATCAATTTCCAACTTAAGCATCTTTTGGCCCAATCTTTCCAACTTTCTTTTATTTTCTTCCTCCCTAATACTCATTTCCGAAATGGTGCTGGTTTGGGTATTAATCATATCTTTTTGAGCTTTAATCTCATCATCCTTTTGTTCCAATTCTTTTTTTAATTGGGCAATCTCCTCTAAATTATTTTCTAGAACTTGTTGCACTTCAGAAAGCTTTTGTTGCATTTCAATAATCTCTTGGCTCTTATTTTTTATATTTACTTCTGAATCATGTAGTTGTTCCGTTAATTCCTGGCATTTCAGAATATGCTGCGACTCTTGCTCCAAACGAGCGCCACCTTCTTGTATAATTTTTTCCTGCAGATTTATCAGTTCTTCTCTTAGCTCTTCATTTTCGTGCCTGCTTGCAGCTCTCTCTTCTTCAAGCTCCTTTTCTATTCTTGTATAATTGGCTTGCAAATCATCAAATGATGCACGAGCCTCCGCTACTGTCCGCTCTAACTCCAGCACCCGGGTATCTTCGATGCCTAACTTATTTATAGCATTCTTCAAATTAATCGTTCTGATCTCAAGCATGCGTTTTGCATCATCCAATTCTTTTTTTAATGCTTTGCTATTATTAAATATAAGAACCAGCTCAACTGGTGGTTGTTGCACCCCACCCTTCTTGTACTCAATCTTAATAGTAAGACTCAAAGATCTTACTTCTTCATCAGAACTATGTGTAGGGTCTAACTGAATTTCAATGCTTGCTTGGCTATTGCCTTCAATGGTTTTAGTGGTTCCGCCTAAGATATCCGTACCGTTGTTTATACATTTTTGGCCTTCTTTTTTAACCACCTCCTCCATGCGTGTTATTTCTATTTCTTCAGATCCAATGTTTATGGCCTCTAAAACTGAAGCGCCATCACCATGCCCTACCACCTCAAAACCAAGCCCGGGGTTTACCGCGCTGAGTCGTCTGATTAGTTTTTCTCCTTTTTTATCAGTAAATACATCAATAACAAAGTTTTCTTCTACAAAAGAACTGACTACTACACCAGAAGGGTAAACTCCCTCAAAGAAATCATTAAAATTTTGGGTGTTAGGAAAAATTTGTTTTTCGTCTCCAGCTGCCAGCCGTTCTTTCTTTGGACCATCATAAGCGTATATTTTCACATGCCTTGGCTTCAGACCCACTACTTTTGGTAATTTATAGGCTATACGACTTTCTCCATTACTTGGATATTTAATGATTGTAAGTCCGCCACCTATCCTTATATCGTCACCAATCAGTGCCGGTTTAATTTCAGTCGCATGATCTGAAACGGTTCCTTGAACAACAGTCTTAATGGAATAAACTTTTTCAAGCGATAAGTTAACCGCCCAACCAATGCCAGAATAGCCAAACATCAACACAGAAACCAATATTCCTACAAGCTTTGTCTGTCTTTTATTCACTTTAACTCTCCTAAATATTTAATTACGCTTATTAATATAAAAAAATCTTTTTTATTCCATTGGAGGTGGCGGCTCTATTAGTTTTTCGGCAGACGCATATATTTCACTCCAAAGTATCTTTGTTACACCCAAAATATTCATATAGTTACTTACCTCACTCCTAAAACTTTTTTTACGCTCCTCCCTCGCTTTTGGTTTATCTTTTAGAAATTCCTTATGTGCTCTCCATGTTCGCTGAACTTCTATTACCCGGCTTATCTTTGCTGCATCTGTTTGGGGCAATCTTTTCAGTGCTGTAGTTTCTGCGCGATTGGGCACATTGCTATTACTCCCACCAAGAATGAATTTTTCTAGAGCTCTTCGATCATTACCCTGAATAGGCACGTAATCTAACATTGTTGGTGCTTCTTTTTGCGTCGAGTCAATCTCTAACAGTCGTTTTATTTTTTCTCTTCGTCTCACTATCTCTGATATTGTCAATTTTTTTGGGGGTTTTTTTTGTGCTTCGCTCGGGGCTACCACTTGCTGTACGGGGGTGGGGGCGGACGGTTTGATGCTTGTTTTTTGTGATTGTAATAATAGGTCCCGCTCTCTTTGTATTGACGCCATTTCGATTTTGCTTTTACCTTCTTGTATTTGGGATAATTCTCGTTTCGTTATTTTACCTTTACCGCCTTTTATCCGTTCCGCTAAACTATTGGCGTCTATAGCCGGCCCAGAAGTCGGAAATTTGCTCGCTAGTTCGTTTAATTCAGCAGCCGCTATTTGTCGTTCTAATATGTCAACTTCTTCTCTTACCTTTGTTTTCTGTGTTTTGATTCCTGGGCGCTGCAGCTCAAGTTTTTTATTACCCATCCGTATTTGCAAATACCCCAAAGGGAGTGGGCCATTCTTTTTTAGTATTTTTACTTCTCTTCTTGCTTTCCACCCCTTAAGCATCGGTCGGATCTTTTCGGCTGCTTGCTGTTGTTGTATTTCTGCATCGTAATCTTCAATCCCTTGCGCCATATTTCCTAGCTCAAGAGCGGCTTGATCAAAACGTTTTCCCACATCGTAATCTTCAATCCCTTGCGCCATATTTCCTAGTTCAAGAGCGGCTCGATCAAACTGCTCTTGTCGTTGTTTTTCCACTGCTTGCTGTTGCTTTTGCTCTACTTGTTTTAGCATTGCTATTTTTTGCTCTTGTCGCAGGAGTTGGTATCTTTTTACTATTTTTTGTAGTTTTGGATCTAATGTTGTTATTGATTGCGTTGATTGCGTTGATTGCATTGCTTGCAACACCGAACTAGCCTCCGCTGTATCTAGTTGTGATGTTTCTTTTTCTTGTTTCTGCTCGTGACGAATAGTTGAAACATGTGAACGTAATTTTTTCCATACCTCGGAAGTAATTTTACGCCCCCCTAGCCCTTCTAACATAGCCGCAACAGCCACATCAGTTTTATTCAAGCCGTTAGTGTCAACGTCAACTAAATATTCTAAAACATCTAAAGTTTCTTTTTCATTTTTGGTCACTGAGTTAGCCACAATATCTATATCTCGACGAACTGGATCGATCATGTGACGAGAAATGCCCGGTAATACAGATCGTTTATCCGGTAACCAACCGATTCTAACGTTGGCGCTTAGATACGCTATTGTGCCCCTGGGTTTGTCTCTTTGAATGCCAGCTTCTAACCCCACTTGATCGAATATCCCCAAAATCCTTCTGCCGTTATCCAAAGACCAGTCGTAAGTTACTCGCGCTCTTGGACCACAAACGGTATTTACTTCGCTTGCACCAAAATAATATCCGCCGACATAACCCACCAAGCCTTTTCTGAATTCATAACCCACTTCGGCATCCACACCGGGCATGGCTTTCTCATATTGCAGGTCAGTTGTTATTTCTACAGCGCTATAGGCGCTGGTACCTATATCACTTATTACCGCGCTGGTATTTCTTGTGGTGGTTCCGATTGGTTTATAAACGTTTGCCCCAACAAACCATTTTTTAATCCAGTACTCGCCGCCCAAGGTAAGCTGATTGAAAAAGTTGCTGGCTTCGGTCTTTCTGCGATCAAAGGCTCCGTAAACGCCGAATGATTTTTGGCCATCGGCAAGCAAGTGGCGATAACCTAAGTGAGCGTTACCTTCAAAAGGGGTTCCGCTGCGGTCGTTGATTCGAAGATCGGTAAAAACTAAATCGCTGAGATCTCGCTGCCATAAAGGAATAAACAAGTCCACGGCTGTGGCTGCCTTGGCGCTATCTACATGAAAAAAGCGAGTGCCGCCGAATTGGACGTATGGTTGATAAGCATTTTCTTCTGGTTTTATTGTTATTGCGTTTTTTCTTGTGTTTATCGACGTTTCTTTGAGGCGCTCTATCCTGCATCTCTCGGCCGCAATTATGCGCGAGGCGATAGAGCAGTCTTCCGCATCGGATTTATTTTTGTTTATTCCGCACTTTATTTTGCCAACAATACTTGAAGAGCCAGAATTATTTTCTGAATCCGCAGCCGATTTAGCAAAACCCACGCCATTACTTGCGACAAAAAATGTCGACAAAAATAGTGCTAATGCTTTTCCTTTTTTATTGTCCATAAAGTCCTCAGATCAAATCATTTGATGAAATAGATAAAATTATTTCTACAGCGCACAAATATTATACAATTTTGACCTTAATATACATAAAAATTACAAAAATACATTAAGAAAAGCTTAAGAGATGAAAATAAATCAGATTTTTTATTTGTTTCATAAAAATCGCATTTAAATCTGTAGGTTGCGGTTTTGTGGTTTATCGCGCCCCTTCGGGGCTTGGTACTTCCGTGCCACCTGCCACAGGCCTGCGCCGCAAAAAACGCGGTTATCAGGATTTTAGCCCTTTGGGCAATAAATTTAACC
>CAZMGW010000050.1:8002-8814 GCA_964565935.1 uncultured Coxiellaceae bacterium | reverse complement strand
TGTCACCGTAGAAGTGCATTTATCCAATGGATTGCCGGCATTTAGCGTGGTTGGCTTGCCGGAAACCGCCATTAAAGAAAGCAAAGATCGCGTGCGCAGCGCTTTGATCAATTCCGGTTTTGAATTTCCAGCGCGACGTATAATCATCAATCTTGCCCCAGCAGATTTGCCTAAAAAAGAAGGAGGGCGGTTTGATTTGCCAATTGCGCTTGGAGTTTTGGCGGCATCGGAACAAATTCCGCTTGAAAATATTGCGCAATACGAATTTGCCGGCGAGCTTGCGCTTGACGGGAAATTACGTCCTTTTGTTGGTGCTTTGCCTTTTGCCTTGGCGACTAAAAAAGAAAAACGCATCTTGATTGTGCCCAAAGAAAATGCCCTTGAAGCCGTATTATCGCGCGAAGTAAAAATCTTAGCGGCGCAACATTTGCTTGATGTGTGCGCTCATTTGACTGGTGCGAAAATTATTGAGCCTTATGAGGCGCAATTGTCAGTGGCAGAGCAAGCATTTGAGGTGGATATTGCGGATATTTATGGGCAGGAGCATGCGAAGCGCGCATTAGAAATTGCAGCCGCTGGTGGGCATAGTTTATTTATGATTGGTCCGCCGGGAACTGGCAAAACCATGCTCGCCAATCGTCTTGTTACGATTTTGCCCGAAATGACTGATGATGAAGCTTTAGAAGTGGCTGCGATCCATTCGATTTGTGGTAAAAAAATCGACGCTGATTTTTGGCGCCTGCGTTCTTTTTGTTCGCCTCATCACACCGCTTCAAGCGTTGCTTTGGTTGGCGGTTCAAGCCCGCCGCGAC
>CAZMGW010000050.1:0-7992 GCA_964565935.1 uncultured Coxiellaceae bacterium | reverse complement strand
TTCACTGGCGCATAACGGGGTGTTATTTTTGGATGAATTGCCTGAGTTCAATCGCGGTGTGTTGGAATCTTTGCGTGAACCGCTTGAATCTGGTCATGTTACGATCTCGCGTGCCGCCCACCAGGCTAAATTTCCCGCAAAATTTCAACTAGTTACAGCGATGAATCCTTGTCCCTGTGGGTACCTCGGAGATAGTCGAGCCAATTGTCGCTGCACCAAAGATCAGGTTCAACGTTATCAAGCGCGCATTTCCGGGCCATTTTTGGATCGGATTGATATTTGCGTTACAGTTCCACCATTGCCTAAAAATATTTTAATGGGTGAAAAACCCGAGCAAGCAACAAGCAAAGAAGTGCGTGCTCGTGTTGTCCGTGCACGCGCGTGCGCTATCGTGCGCGCGGGAAAGTTGAATGCTGAATTGACCAACAAAGAAATAGAAAAATTTTGTAAAATAGACGCCCAAGACCAAGAATTTTTAAAAGATGCGATTGAAAAACTTAACCTTTCAACTCGCGCCTATCACCGAATCATAAAAATTGCGCGCACCATTGCCGATCTTGATGGAGAAGAATCTATTAAAAATCATCATTTAAAAGAAGCGGTGGGATATAGAAGACGTTGTTAAAAACCCTCTTAAAAAATTGTATCAAAAACTTATGGATTTTTTGCTTTTGGAACGGCCGCTTTTACATTGCTGTAGACTGCTAATTCTCCATCTGAAACATAGGTAGTGGATCGCATGCAAAAGCGGCCGTTCCAACGCCAAATCCATCAGTTTTGACCCATCTAAAGCAATGCTGCTACTAGCACGGCAGAAGTATTAAGGTTACTTGTGCGCTAAGAAAATCTATCTAAATTTTAATGAGGCAGCCCTGGGTTAGCGGGTTCTTTATTGCAATATTTTGTTGGTTGGTCATATAATGGCTTTAATTGTTTAAGTTGATGTTAGAGCCATATGCCGACCACAGAAGAAAATCATATAGCTAGTCTACTAGAATCTATAAAACTCGATTGTCTCGGTGTTATAAAAGATTTTTCACAAAAAACATCTACTCCAGTAATACAGCAGCAGCAAGCCGACAAAATTCAAAAACAAAAAGAATCTGTTTTGCAATTATTGGAACAGAGTCATGTAAGCGCTGCAGTAAAGAATTTTTTTAGGCAAACATTAATAGGTATTACTTACGATTTTGATAAATTGGCAACAAATCAAGCTTTTGGTATTACAACGCAACCCCAAGAATTGCCCGAAGATGTTGTTGTTCTGGGGGATTTAATTCTTGAAGGGGATGCGGCTGTAGCGTCAGCTAATCAGACTGCAAAGGCAAGGCTTAGGCATAATGGGATACGGGTTTTTTATAAAACTACTAAGCCTGAGATAGCGCAATTAGAAGTTGTTGCCGCAGAATTTTTTCGGCAGACATTAGGCGGTTCTAGCACCTCTCATGGCGGGGTGGTTACAGAAGGGAAAGAGATTAGAGGTATGTATGTGGAAGCCATACCCGGTTTTATATCAATGCGCCAGCTGACAGATCTAGCAAAACATCCTGA
The DNA here is from genome assembly GCA_964565935.1 of uncultured Coxiellaceae bacterium. Taxonomy (GTDB): domain Bacteria; phylum Pseudomonadota; class Gammaproteobacteria; order UBA9339; family UBA9339; genus JBAXAM01. Next base: position 6,441 of record CAZMGW010000050.1, on the reverse strand, counting down.
CGCATATGAAAGAATACAAGCAATAATTGATGAGCTAAATATTGAAATCGCAAGTCTAAAGCTTAGCGCTGCTCAAGCCGACAGCCAAAAACTTAAGGAAAAAACCAATCTTTGTAATGCCTACATGCAGGTAAGAGACTTAAGACTTGTTGATACTAAACAAAAATTGGTAGATGTTAGTAAAATTCCTGGAATAGTATCTAAAGCGCTTTGCTCAGCTTTTTATTATGAGGATTGGGATAGGCATAAGGATAATTTTGGCATTAGTTATGCTGAGAAAAGAGGGTTGGGTGTTGCTTCGTTGGATTATGATAAAAGTTTGAGTGGAACCTTCCATCAAGACAATAAATGCTATGATTGGGCTATTACGCCTAGAAAATTAAGAGATTTCCCGGTGTTCAATTGTTGGTATTGGCCCACAACAAGCAACAAAATGCGAGGTTTTTTTGCTTCAGTCTTTACTCCGGTAAAAACTCCAAAGATGTATAGCGCAGAAGAGGCAAAACAGTACTCGAGTCTTAAGGATGATCCGGGTTTTCAACAAAAAAGCCATGTAGAATGGTTGAAACTTATTTTTATCCCATTAGAGGTGCGCCAACTTGCAGCACGAAAGCTAGCTTGTCCCAATTGCGACTCAAGATTAAAAGAAATACCAAAAACCTTAGAAGAAAGACGCAAGTCGCTGCTTGATGCCGCGGTTCAGCTCAACAGCTTTAGAGAGGCGGTTCAAAATAACCCGTTGTTGCCAATATTAAAGATCGTAAAAGAAGAATTAAAGGCAAATTTAAGCAAAGAAGAATTTTCCTTGGTTATGCGGCAATGGCCAGAAACACTAAAAGACATTCAAGCTAAAATTAAAACAATAGAAAATTGCGAGTTAATAGCAAAAAAACTGGGTTCTAATAAGCTGCTTGAGGCGATTAAAAGAACTGGCATATCATTTTCGTCGGTTGAAACCGAGGAGGACTTTAAAGCAAGACTAGAGGATGTTTTAAATAGAGGGCAATCGACAAAAACCATTCGTAATAGACTAAACAAGGAGTTTGGTTTAGATGTTTCTGAGGCAGATGCTCGAGCCATTAAGCAAGAGGCGTATCTTAATATGATTTACAAGTTTGCCCCTGGTCTAGTTGTTATGCTGAAAGAAAAACTTCAAGAGAAGGGTATTGAAAACTTGCGTATTAAATCTTCACCATCTTTGGCAAGGGAAGCTACTTTGAATAGGATTAGAGAGTTTGAGAAGCTTTTGAAAGTTAATAAGAATCACGAGATTGATCTGGATAGGGCTCTTGGTTGCTTCCGTAAGCTGGGGGTTGGCTCTAGCATTTTTTCTGATAGTGATTTTAAAAAGCTGATTGGTGGAGGGCCGCGATGGAGAATTTCAGTGTGGACTAAAAGGGCAAATAATGATGCGAAACTGGCCGTAACCTCTGGTCGTGAAAAATAACATCTGAAATTTAAAGGCAGATTGTTGGTGCCAAGCAGTATGTATATGATTTTTATGATATATTTTGCAATTACCTGTTGATTTTAGTAGATTGTGTATTTGCAAGTGCTTTTTCAGCTTAACCAGTGTAGAATCCCCAGCCTTGAAAATTCAAGTCCCAATTCTGGTCGCGGAGTTGGAAATTATAATTGATTGTGGAGATTAAAATGAAAAAAACTTTTGCTATTATTGCAACTGCACGTAGCGATATGGGGAAGGGTGCGAGCCGCCGCCTACGCCGTGCTGAACAAGTTCCTGGTATCGTTTATGGCGCCGGCAAAGACGCCGCGGCGGTTACTATCGATCATAGTTTATTATTACGTTTATTAGCGAGCGAATCTTTTTACACCCAGATTTTGGATTTAGATATTGGTGGTAAGAAAGAGCATGTTATTTTGCGAGATCTGCAACGTCATCCTTTTAAACCAAGAATATTGCATATTGATTTACAGCGTATTAGCGCTACCGAAAAGATTGCTATGCGCATTCCATTGCACTTTACTGGTGCTGAATTGGCGCCAGGAGTCAAATTATCTGGCGGTTTAATTTCGCGTTTAATGTCGGATATTGAAGTGCGTTGTTTTCCAAAAGATTTGCCAGAGTTTATTGAGGTTGATCTTTCAACGCTCGAAATCAATCAAACTATCCATTTGTCAGATCTAAAATTAGCCCCTGGTATTGAAATTGTGGCTATTACTCATGGTGAAGATAGTCCAGTAGCAACAGCTTACATTCCTCGTGTTGTTACGGAAGAAGAGACGGCTCCAGTGTCTGCAGCAGCGGTCCCGGTTATTGGAGATGAAGCTAAAGAAGGCGCTGAGGGGGAATCCAAGGAAGGCGATAAAGGTAAAGATAAGGGTAAAGAAAAAGCCCCTGCTGAGAAGAAAGGAAAATAAAAGGAGTAATCCTTGGAAGATGAGTCTGAAATTCAATTGGTTGTGGGCCTGGGCAATCCAGGCTCACAATATGAAAAGACACGGCACAATGTTGGTTTTTGGTTGGTCAACGCTTTAGTTGAGAAATATCAAGGGAATATCAAGCACGAAGCAAAATTCAAAGGGCTTTTCGGCGCTGTAAATATTTCTGAGCATGAGTGTAAGCTGTTGGTGCCGTTGACATTTATGAATTTGAGCGGCGAGGCGGTGCGTAAAGTCGCAAGTTTCTACAAAATCCCACCAGAGTCAATTTTAGTTATTCACGATGAATTAGATTTTCCCCCAGGAGATGTGCGTCTTAAAAAGGGCGGCGGTGCCAATAGCCACAACGGCGTGCAAAATATTATTGATCAGTTGGGGAGCAATAATTTTTTGCGTATGCGCCTTGGGATTGGCAAACCTTCTTTTAAAGCCGACATGATTAATTACGTGACATCTTCTCCCAATAAATCCGAAACCAAGCAAATTCATGAGGCAATAGATCGGGCAATTGAAGTTATCCCAGATCTAATTTCTGGCGATTTTGCCAAGGCGGTGCAGACTTTGCATAGTCAAGATCTTGATGATCGGAGCTGATAAACCGTGCAGCTGTGTTGGCTAAAGCCAGCGCCTACTGAGAACTTAATGCTCCTCGAACCAAGCGCATAAATTTCTCGCCTGGGTCTGTTTTAACGGTGAAATAATTATAGTCTTTTTCCTGCCACCAATGAGTGTGTCTGAATTTACCGTATTCATAGTGGCCAATTAAATATTTAATTTTCGGATACTTCATTTTTAAATATCTAACTAGGCGGGCGTTCGCATCCACTTGTGCTTGAGTTAAATCCTCTTGATTATCTACTCCGCCCACATTTTCAATACCGATAGCGATATTATTCAACCCAATCGTGTGTCTCGCCATCCAGTTCGTTGGCATTAATTGATAAATTGTCCCATCGCGATCAACTAAAAAATGTGCCGACACATTCAAAGCCCCGCCTTTGGTAAGCTCAGGACGGCCTTTTAGCGTAGCTGGATAAAAAGTGTTGTAGGGGCTATCGAGGTTCTTACTGCCAGTCCAATGCAGCACGATGATGCGTGGCTGAATCACAATTGATTTAGATTTTATGCCGTAATGCTCAAGGCGATATTGGCGAGTCAGTTTGATGCGTTCTTTATCAAACAGAATGGGTTTTGAGATAATGTCGATGTTGCTGGGCGGCGCGGCTTTGATATCAAGCGCCATGCTTGTAAGGTCGTTTTCTTTTGGTGGGAGGATAGCAATTGATGCGAGGGAGGAAGCACAAGCGAATAAGGCCATGATAAATATTACAAATTTTTTTGATTTTTGTAAGCTGTTAGGAAACAACATATGGCCTAGTGGTTTTTGTGTTTATGTTCGGGTTTTTTGTGGTCGTGGTAAATGATTGCCGCACCAAAAACGAATATAAATATTGCGACTATTATTAATGGCGCGAAGGTGTAGAGTGTGTCGTACAATGTGTTCATTATTTGCTCCTTCTCAAACCTAGTGCTAAACATGCTAATCCAAAGAAAGCTATAAGTCCAGCAGCTGGTCGGATGGTGTTTATGTCTTGATTTGTCGCGTGGTTAATAAACATACCAACAACTCCCGTTGTGAGAAAATTGATGCCCAGCTTTATAAAAACCTCTTTAGTTTTTATAAGGTCGAACAAGTTATTGAAGTTTAATAATGGTTTAAACATTTTTTGCCCTAAGTCATTGAAAATCAAACCCCGCTCTTTAAAGCAAGCCATGTTATTTTATTAGTTGCTATATTTTTTGATACTCGGGTTTTTCTGTGGGGGGCGTATTAAGGGCAAATGCTCTTGTTGCTTTTACCCCAGCGATCGTTACAATACAAAAAATACTAAAAATCGAGAATCATATGGGCTTCAAATGCGGAATCGTTGGGCTACCAAATGTTGGCAAATCAACAGTTTTTAATGCTTTAACTAAAGCGCAGGTGTCTGCAGCAAATTATCCTTTTTGCACAATTGACCCCAATGTTGGTGTCGTGCCGGTGCCCGATGCGCGCTTAAAAAAGCTAGCTGTGATTGCTGATTCCAAAAAAATAATCCCCACCGTTGTTGAGTTTGTCGATATTGCTGGTTTAGTAAAAGGCGCGGCGAAAGGCGAGGGCTTGGGCAATCAATTTTTAGCAAATATTCGGGAAACTCAGGCGATAGCGCATGTGGTAAGGTGCTTTGAAAATCCAGATGTTGTGCATGTTGCTGGCAAAGTTCATCCACAAACAGATATTGAGATTATTAACACCGAACTAATTTTGGCTGATCTTGAAACTGTCGACAAAGCAATTCATAAAATGGGCAAGGGTGTAAAAAGCGGTGATAAGCAGGCAGCAGCAGATCTTGCTACCTTAGAAAAAATCAAAGAAAACTTAAATCAAGGGATCCCAGTACGCGCGATTCATTTCGATGATAACCCGCAGGTGTTGCAGCATTTGCATTTGTTGACGATCAAGCCGGTGCTTTATGTCGCGAACGTTGATGAAGCTGGTTTTAAAAACAATCCATACCTTGATATGGTCGAAGCGATTGCCAAGCAAGAAAATGCGGTTGTAGTGCCGATTTGTGCAACCATTGAGTCAGAAATTGCGCAGCTTGCTGAAGAGGATAAAGAAGCTTTTTTAACTGATTTGGGCTTAGCTGAGTCGGGTCTTGATCGAGTTATTCACGCCGGTCATGCGCTTCTTGGGCTGCAAACTTTTTTTACCATTGGTCCCAAAGAGGCGCATGCTTGGACTGTAGAAAATGGGGCGCGTGCCCCCCAAGCAGCCGGTGTTATCCACACGGATTTTGAGCATGGTTTTATTTGCGCTGAAGTCGTTGGTTGTGATGATTATATTAAATATAACGGTGAGGCTGGCGCGCGGGATGCTGGAAAATTACGGCTTGAAGGTAAAAATTACGTGATGCAAGATGGCGACGTGGTGCATTTTAGGTTTAATGTTTAGGAAACAGCAAACGGATAACACAAAATCTCATTTAGCGAATTTGCATCAGCAGCTAGAAGCAATAATCTGTCAATTCCCAAGGCAACTCCCGCACAATCCGGTAGGTTCGGCAGTGCCACTAAAAAATTTTCATCAAGCGGAATTGGAGGCAAGTTTAATTCTCGGCGCTTAGCTAAATCTTGCATGAATCGCTTCCGTTGTTCCCTCGCATCGCTTAACTCGTGAAAACCGTTAGCCAGCTCAACCCCTTTAAAATAAACCTCAAACCGCGAAGCAATTTTTGGTTGTTCATCGCGAACTTTTGCCAGCATCGCTTGCGATTCTGGAAAATCATAAATAAAAACTGGGCGCTCTAAGCCAAGCTTGGGTTCGATTAAATTGGAGAATAATAATTGTAGCCAGGTGTCGAACTCATCTGGCAAGTCGGTGACAAAAGAATTATTGTTTTGAGCCACCGTTTTTAATTGATCGAGGCTGCTTTCGTGGGGGCTGATGCCCAAAATTTTTGCAAAAATTTCCGAATAGGTGAAGCGTTCGGCGTCAGGGGTATTGATCACCTCCTTTAAAAATTCGTTCATTTCATCCATTAGATCGTGATGATCAAAACCGATGCGATACCATTCTAGGATGGTGAATTCAGGATTGTGGAGGCGCCCGGCTTCTTCTTTGCGAAAGGCTTTGCAGATTTGATAAATGTCACCACTGCCAGCCGCGAGCAATCGTTTCATGGCAAATTCAGGAGAAGTTTGCAGGTATAAATTATCGCAGCTGAAGCTGTTTAGGTGTGGTGCAGGATTGGTTGAGTGCGAAAGCAGTGGTGTTTCAACTTCAATTACATTGCGCTTCGCAAAGAAATCGCGAATTTTAGCTAGCGTGTTTGCGCGTGAGAAGATGTTCATGATGGTATCGCAGTTCGAATTTGGGTTAACCCAGGGTTTTGTTTTTATTGTGTTCTTTGCCAAAGAGCTTTTTGGGTCGGCGGCAATGTTTCTCGGGGACGGACTCCTGTCCTCGGTAACCAAACGACGTCCCTGTCGGCCACG
>CAZMGW010000049.1:0-9043 GCA_964565935.1 uncultured Coxiellaceae bacterium | reverse complement strand
CGCAAAAAACGCGGCTTAGGCTGGGCTGGTGAAGCCTTTTGCTCCTGCGGAGCTGAATTTATTATTTGAAATCACACCCAACCATACCAGCCCAAACCCAAATAAAATAATCAATTATGCTCCAAAGGAGCTATATGCCTCACCAGCCCAGCCAAAGGTTTGCGAAGCAAACCGTAGGGCTGGGTAGATGAGTGTGGAATGCCCCAAGCTCTGAAGGAGCGAAATACCCCCGCGGATCTATTTTTTATCCTCGTCCTTAACCTCGGTAAACTCCGCATCGACTACCTTTTCTTTGCCTTCTTCAGAAGGGCTAGATTCGGCTTGGGCACCAGCTGCTTGTTCAGCACCTGCACCTTCGGCTTGGCCTTTTTTAGCATACACACGTTCTGCCATTTTCGAGGAAGCATCGAGCAAATCTTTGGTTTTTGCTTCAATTTCAGCTTTATCGTCGCTATTCATTACCTCTTTGAGAGCTTGGATAGCAGCTTCAATCTTCGACTTTTCATCCCCTTGAACTTCGTCGCCTAAATCCTTCATCGATTTTTCAGTGGCGTGAATTAGGCCATCAGCATGATTTCGCGCCGTGACTAATTCCTGGAATTTTTTGTCGGCTTCTTTATTTTCTTCCGCATCTTTAACCATGCGTTTTATTTCATCTTCGGAAAGACCGCTTGAGGCTTTTATCACAATTGATTGTGCTTTGCCAGTGGCTTTGTCTTTGGCTGATACGTTCAAAATACCGTTGGCATCAATATCAAATGCAACCTCAACTTGCGGGACACCGCGTGGTGCTGGCGGAATATCAGTAAGATCAAATCTGCCAAGCGATTTATTGTTTGATGCCACTTCACGTTCCCCTTGCAACACGTGAATCGTTACCGCAGTTTGACCATCAGCAGCAGTCGAGAACACCTGGGAAGTTTTGGTTGGAATAGTGGTGTTTTTCTCGATCAATTTGGTCATCACTCCGCCCATGGTCTCAATTCCAAGTGAAAGCGGCGTCACATCGAGCAATAAAACGTCTTTGACAGTACCTGCCAACACGCCAGCTTGAATCGCAGCGCCCATCGCTACCGCCTCATCCGGGTTAACGTCGTGGCGTGGTTCTTTGCCAAAAATCTGTTTTACCATCTCTTGTACTTTTGGCATACGGGTTTGACCACCGACCAAAATCACTTCGTTGATGTCTTCGACTTTTATGCCCGAATCTTTAATTGCGGTTTTGCAAGGAGCAATTGTTCGTTCAAGTAAATCTTCAACCAATGACTCTAACTTGGCTCTGGTGATGCGAATGTTAAGGTGCTTTGGACCAGCAGCGTCCGCCGTGATGTAAGGCAAGTTCACATCGGTTTGCTGGGTTGAAGAAAGCTCAATTTTGGCTTTTTCCGCGGCTTCTTTTAAGCGTTGCAGAGCTAGCGGATCATTGTGCAAGTCGATGCCGCTTTCTTTTTTAAACTCGTCTGCCAAGAAGTCGATGATGCGTAAATCGATATCTTCACCGCCTAAAAAGGTGTCACCGTTAGTGGCTAACACTTCAAATTGATGTTCGCCATCAACTGCAGCAATTTCAATGATAGAAACGTCAAACGTGCCACCGCCAAGGTCATAAACTGCGATTTTGGTGTCACCCTTTTGTTTATCCATACCATAGGCAAGTGCCGCGGCAGTTGGCTCGTTGATAATTCTTTTTACTTCAAGACCAGCAATGCGGCCAGCGTCCTTTGTGGCTTGGCGTTGTGAATCGTTGAAATACGCTGGAACGGTAATCACCGCTTCTTTTACTTCTTCGCCTAAATAGCTTTCAGCTGTTTTTTTCATTTTGACTAAAACTTCAGCAGAAATTTGTGGTGGCGCGGTTTTTTTGCCTTGCGCATCAACCCAAGCATCCCCATTATCAGCTTTAACAATTGAATAAGGGACCATTTTAATGTCACGTTGCACTATTTCGTCGTCAAATTTGCGGCCGACTAAGCGCTTGATTGCATAAAAAGTATTTTTAGGATTAGTAACGGCTTGACGCTTTGCAGGTTCGCCGACTATGGTTTCGTCAGATTTAGTAAATGCAACAATCGACGGTGTCGTGCGATGACCTTCGCTATTTTCGATTACGCGCACGCTGCCATTGGCTTCTAGAATAGCCACGCATGAGTTAGTTGTTCCCAAATCTATACCGATAATTTTATTCGATGCCATAAATTTTCATCCTCCAAAGTGTGGTTGCTTTAACAATACCTATGTGGGGTAACTTGATTGTAATTTCAAGAAAAAATTTCCAATAAATAAAAAACATCCATATAATCATCTGGTTATTGTGATGACTTCGTACCCCTGTTATCTCCCCTGCTTCGCTGTATACTGCCAATGCTACTACCGTATACTTTGGTAGTGGATCGCTACGCAGGGGAGATAGACTGAATTCAAAAAATTTTGGTTTACAACGATTCGTATAGTAGACTTCTTATAAAAGCAAGCATCAAAAGAAGGGCTTATGAAAAAAACCAGACTGGAGTTTGATAGTATTGGAAAAATTGAAGTGCCGGCAGATCGCTATTGGGGAGCGCAAACCGAGCGCGCCCTACTCCATTTTCAAATTGGCCAAGAACTAATGCCCGAAGAAATCATTTTTTCTTTGGCATTAATTAAAAAAGCAGCCGCTCAAGTTAATTCTGAGATTGGAACTTTGGCAAAAAACAAAGCCAAACACATTATCCGCGCTTGCGACGAAATACTTGCTGGGAAGTTAGACGATCATTTTTCGCTGACGATTTGGCAATCTGGCAGCGCTACTCAAACAAACATGAACCTCAATGAGGTAATTGCCAATCGAGCAATTGCTTTTGCTGGTGGAAAACTTGGAAGCAAGCAGCCAATACATCCGAATGACGATGTAAACATGTCCCAATCCACCAACGATGTTTTTCCAACAGCAATGCACATTACGACACAATGGCTGCTCGCTAAAGAACTTCTGCCCGCCCTGCTCTCCCTGCGTAAAGAGTTGCAAGAAACCAAGAAAAAATTCAATAACATATTGAAAATTGGACGCACACATTTACAAGACGCTCTGCCCATGACTTTGGGACAAGAATTTTCTGGGTACGTGGCGCAAATTGACTTGGCGATAAAAAATATAAAGGCGTTATCGCCACATTTACAAAATTTAGCGATTGGTGGAACTGCTGTTGGTACGGGAGCAAATACTCATCCTCAATTTAGTAAAAAAATGGCGGCGCGCCTTTCAAGTTTAACGGGCCTGAAATTTAAATCTGCACCGAACAAGTTTTGCCTTTTAGCCGCTCATGATGCTTTACTTATGACTAGCAGCGCCTTGAAAACTTTAGCTACTGCTCTGTATAAAATTGCCAACGATCTTCGCTGGCTTGCGTCTGGCCCGCGCTGTGGCTTGGGCGAGTTAATCTTGCCAAGTAACGAGCCTGGTTCGTCGATCATGCCTGGAAAAGTTAATCCAACCCAGTGCGAAGTCATGCTTATGGTTTGCGCGCAGGTTATTGGTAACGATACGGTAGTGAGTTTTGCCAATTCTCAAGGTGATTTCGAGCTCAATGTTTTCAAACCAGTTATTATTTATAATGTACTACAGTCAATACATTTGTTGGGTGATGCTTGTGTCTCTTTTGGTCGCTATGCAATTAAAGGCTTGAAAGTTAATCAAAAACAACTTGATGAGTTTGTGGCAAAGTCGCTGATGCTTGTGACAGCGCTCAATCCGGTTATTGGTTATGACAAGTCTTGTGAAATTGCGAAATATGCTTTGCTGAACAATATTTCTTTGCGCGAGGCGAGTATAAAATTAGGTTATCTTACGGCTGAAAAATTTGACCTTATAATTAAGCCAAAAGAGCTAACATCTTAATTATTATCACAAACACACCTTGTTTTTGCCGACATAAATTATAAGCAATTTCTGGTCAGTTTTGATATAATTCGCGGTCTTGAATTTATAAATGCTATGGAACTTCATTCCCCCAAAACACAAACCCAAGAAGAGCAGTTTGCAAGCTACAATCGCATCAAGCAACTTTTAAAAGAAAAGGATGCGGTTGTCGTTGCGCATTTTTATGTCCCCGCAGATATCCAAAAACTTGCTGATGAAACCGGTGGTTTTGTTGGCGATTCTTTGGAGATGGCGCGTTTTGGTACTACCGTTTCTGCTAAAACTATGATAGTTGCTGGTGTGCGCTTTATGGGGGAAACCGCCAAAATTCTTAACCCAGAAAAACAAATTTTAATGCCCACTTTAGCCGCCGATTGTTCGCTTGATTTTTGCTGCCCCGCCCCGGAATTTGCCAAATTTTGCAAAACTAACTCAGACAGAACGGTGGTGGTTTATTGCAATACTTCCGCTGCAGTAAAAGCCCTGGCTGATTGGACAGTAACTTCAAGCAATGCCCTTGATATTGTGAGTTATTTGCATGAACGTGGTGAGAAAATTATTTGGGCAACCGATCGTTATTTAGGTGCTTATATTCAGCGCAAAACCGGCGCTGATATGCTTCTGTGGCAAGGCTCATGCGTAGTTCATGAGAAATTTAAAGCCAAAGGTCTTTTGCAATTAAAAACCATTTATCCTGATGCGGCGGTATTGGTTCATCCAGAATCGCAAGCAGCAGTGATTGAATTGGCAGATGTTGTTGGATCAACTTCCCAGTTGTTAGCAGCATCGGAAAAGCTACCAAACGATACTTTTATTGTGGCAACCGAAGCAGGTATTTTATATAAAATGCAGCAAAAATCCCCGCATAAAACTTTTATAATGGCGCCAACTCGGGGTAATGGAGCTACTTGCACCAGTTGCGCTAGCTGCCCATGGATGAAAATGAACACTCTTTCTGGTATTGAGGGATGTTTGCTTACGGGCAAGGAAGAAGTTCAAGTTCCTGATAAAATCATCAAAAAAGCTTTGATTCCGCTTAAAAGGATGCTTGATTTTAGTAAAAAAACAGATGCTTAGTGACATTTTTAGGTAAAAATAGTAGAATTTTCAATATAGTATTCATATCGTATAACAAATGTTAAGGGAGCAAAAAATCATGTCCACAAATTCAGAAATAAGTCCGGAATTAAAAAAATTCTTAGAAGCATGTGCGGAATTAAGAGAATCTGAAGAACGATTCCGCAATGATCTTGGAAAAGGGCTGCAACTGATAGCAGGAGCGGTTGGTAAGGATAGTGAAAGAAACCAGCTTCTAGAACCACATCGCATCCTTAGTAAAGGTGCGGATACTATGGGGCTTCCCGATAGATCTACAATTGAGCTTATGTTTGCAGAAGGGCGGTACGATGAAGTAGTAACACAGATCTGCGAAAAAATGGAACATTTTTTTGATACCACTCAAGAAGCTTTTATGGACGCAAATTTTAACACAAGAGATATTCAACGCTTTTGTGAAAAATACAAGCTTAAACTGCCAGCTAACTCCCAAGATGACTTTCAAATTAAATTAGATGAATATCCTGCCGCGCTACTACCCTCCCAACGTCTCTCAAGATATGAGTTGCTGCTAGAGGCTATTGCTAAAGAAGGAAAAAATTATATCACCGCTGAGGTTCTTGAAAAATTAAAAACAACTACAGAAAGGTCTGTCCGTGTTTGGCACCATCTCAATCTTGCGATGGGGGTTAAAAATTTTTTTGGCAAAGACAAAGAAATGGTTGACCTCTTTGATAAACTTGAAGTAACCATACCCATAAAAACAGAAAATGACTCAAATTTAGCAAAAAGAATCGCAAAAGAGCTTAGAAGCGGAGCATCTGTAGAAGACCTCGCCAAGACCCTAAACAAGGGCGGCATTAAAGTTGATGCTGGCAAATTGAAAAGTGAATATGGGTCACCACAATTGTTAAAAGAGACTGAAAAAAGCCTGGACGAAATTACACGGATTGAAGACGATATTACATTTGCACTTGGTAGCGTTGCAGAAAGCAAAGACATAATAAAAAGAGCGGGAGTCAACGCGTCAAAACAACAATTGAGATCACAAGTAGCCCCTCTTGTAACTAATATAAAAAGAATTGAAGAAAATGCAGCCGCAGTTTTGGCAAGACAGCAAAAATTAATAGGGGGAATTTCAAACCGAGTAAATCAGTTAGAAAACCCTGATCCCAAAATTAGACGGCAATTAGAAGAGGCCTCAAGCAGCATTGAATCGATTCAAAAAACCCTATCATCAATACAAACCGGTCGAGAAAAACTAGAAACAGCGACAAGCCGTAAAACGGTCTTGCAAGCCTTGAAAGATCTCCGCACTAACCTATCGAAGTTACAAAATAAATTTAAAAATTATGCCTTAAAGAACCTAAAACAAACTCCGGCTTATAAAAAATCATTGAAACAGCAGAAACAACTAAGCAGCCAAGCAGGAATAGCTAAGGCTTTGGAAAGCGCTTCTGAGAATCTTAGCAGCCCTCTACCAGTGGCGGAAACAAGCAAACCTCCCCGACGCTCCAGCGCTCAGCTTCCCGCTGCTGAAGCGACTCCTCCTAAGCCCCAACAAAACTTGGAACAAACGGCACCAGAAAAAACGGCTATAACTCCACCACTGCCTTCAAAAGTGGAGTCAATATCGCCGCCGCCTACTACACCCGCCAATTTCCTTGCTGATATTCAAAAAGGAAAAGATGGGGGATTTAAACTGAAACATGTTTCAACAGGAAAACAAACTCCTACCAAAGCCGCATCACAAACCTTAGCTGGTAGTCTTTTACAAAGCCCAATGATGAAAAAAATGGCGGAGAAAGGCATGCTTGGGTCTGCGATCACTCATGATGATTCGTTTGGTGATGATGATGTTTGGGGGGAAACACAAAAACCAGTTGTCAAGGCTGTCACCCCACCAGGTGACATCAAACCACAACAACCAGTGGTGGGAACAACACCACCCAAGAGAGAGTGGAAACGACCAGACGGAAGTAAGAAAATACAATCTTCTGGTTCCATTCCTGCGGGCTAAGTTCGTAGAAACAGAAACTTACATTATGGAGCTGTTGCAATCCGAGTTTTATTTCGCTACTTCGTAGCTCAGACTCATTCTAATCTCATCCCCAGCCCTGCGACTCGCAAACAGCGCGGGCCTTAGGCTGGGCTGGTGAAGCCTTTTGCTCCTGCGGAGCTATTAATGTTTAACAATTACCTTTTAAATTCGGATTGCAACAGCCCCATTATCTCTTGCAAAACCGCAAAAAGTTTTCGGTGGTTTGCGCTGCAAATGATTCGTAAGAAATACCGCGAAGATTAGCAATAAATTCAGCAATATGATGCAAATAAGCGGGTTCATTAGATTTGCCACGAACAGGAACTGGCGCTAAATACGGCGCATCGGTTTCAATCAGCATTCTCTCCAAAGGCATGTTTTTGGCGATTTCTCTTAAAACATGGGCATTTTTGAAAGTTACAATTCCAGAGAATGAAATATAAAATCCCAAGTCCAGCATCTTTTCTGCCATTTCTTGGCCGCCGGTAAAACAATGCATCACCCCGTCCGCTATTCTCTCTTCGATTAATACTTTTATAATATCGGCATCTGCATCACGCGAATGGATAATCAGGGGTTTATTCAAAGTCTTAGCTGCTTGAATGTGAAGCTTAAAGAGCTCTATTTGCTGGGCACGCTGAGCCTCATCATTGCCATAATAAAAATCTAATCCGGTTTCGCCAATGCCAACAACTTTTTTGTTTTGGCCAAGCTCCAGCAAATCATTTAAGGTGGGTTTGCGCGCCTCTTTTTCTGTTGGGTGCACACCGACAGCGGCAAAAAGATTATTGTCGGTTTCTACTATTTTTAAAATATTGGGGAAGTTCTCAAGATCAATTCCTGGACAAAGAATATACTTCACATCTTTTTTGCGCGCAGCGGCTACGGCCTTACTTACATCTTCGCCGTAAGACGTAAGGTCAAGACAATCTAAATGGCAATGAGAATCAGCTAGCATTGTTCTCCAAATAATTGCGTCCAAGTTATAATTAAATTTTCTATGGTTAATTGTTTGTTTAAATTGATGTTTTTAACCAGATGTTGCTGCAATTGGAACAACTGGGTTTGATAAGCCAAGAGATTGTGCAAAGTGATTTTAGCAGCCAACTGCACTAAATTTTCAGCTTGATCTTGATTAACAATGGTTTCCACGGCATTTAGTTTAATTTTAACTAGATCAGTAACGAGATGCATAAATAGTAGCAATAAAGGTTTTAAGTCCCAATCCAAACAATGCTCCGCAACTTGAACACTGCTCATTTTTTTATTTTGTAGCGTATAAAGATGTTGAAAGAACTCCTGGCGTGCGCGCCAATCCTCTTCTTTTGCTAAGTCCAAGGCTTTTAATGGCGCATTTTCTGCCAAAGACAGCACAAGCTTTGGGTCGGCAGTTAAAGCCTGTTGTTTTAACCATTCTTCGGCTTGGGGTTGTGATGGTGCTTTTATAGAGATTGCCTGACAGCGACTACGGATGGTTGCAGACAGTGCGGCTGGATGGCTTGAAATCAAAATTATAATAACGTGAGCACCTGGCTCTTCTAAGGTTTTTAATAGCGCATTAGAGGCGGCGATATTTAATAATTCAGCATGATCAATGATAACAATTTTATGTCCACCTTGTTGGGAGGTGTTATTTAAGTCTGTTACCAGCTCCCGGATTTGATCGATCTTTATAGCCTTACCTGGCTCTTCAGGGCGGACAACCATCAAATCTGGGTGGTTGTTAGATTTAAGCAGCTGACAAGTGCTGCATTCACCACAAGCTTTTGTTCCCCCTTTTTGACAAAGCATCATTTCAGCAAAGCTTTGCGCAAAGTGATATTTACCCAAACCCTCCATTCCTTTTATTAAAAGGGCATGCGGCAATTGTCCGTTATCTTTACGGTCAATTAATTGTTGCCATTCGGGCTTTTGCCAGGGATAAATAGAATGCATAGTTTTTTACCGACTCAAACTTGTTTATAAACGCAGGCTTTACCCAATTCATTACCCATAAATGTAGAAAAATGCGCCAAAGGCGCAAAAGATCTACAGGGGTGACCGAACCGCGA
>CAZMGW010000048.1:0-9991 GCA_964565935.1 uncultured Coxiellaceae bacterium | reverse complement strand
CGCATGCGGAAATTGTGGCGCTCCGACAAGCCGCGCAAAAATTAAACAATTATCGTTTGCCTGAAGTGACCCTGTATGCGACCTTAGAGCCCTGTGTAATGTGTGTTGGCGCGATGTTACACGCGCGGATTGGGCGCCTGGTTTTTGGAACATCGGACCCAAAAACCGGCGCAGTTGTGAGTGTTTTTCAAATATTAGACGAAAAAAATTTGAATCACAGGATTCAATATCAAGGCGGCGTCCTTGCCGCCGAGTGCGGAAAAATCCTGTCGGATTTTTTCAAAGCACGGAGGTTGTTGATATAGAGGCGACTACATAATAGTTTTATGCGCTTACAATTAGCAAAAAAGGCGGGATCTATCAGAACTTGACCCCTTTACCCAATAGGCCAATTGGAAAATGGCGTAAGCCGAGGAATTTTACGTAATGGCTCTTCTTTAGGTTTCGCTTCCACCAATACTTCTTTCTTTTTTATCCGCACATCTTTAATATGTTCATCTTTTGCGACACTCGCTTTAGGCTCTTTTAAATATCCTTCCGGTTTATGCTGTTCTTTCTGTTTTGGTTTCTCCATTACCACTGTTTTATTTAATTCCTCCCTAGCTTTTAACAATCCTGATGACAGCGATTCTGGTTGTTGAGCAACAGTTGCATTGGCTATCTTTTCTCTGCTCCCAGTATTTTTAGTAGCCGCCGCCAAACCCATACCATGCTCCCCCCGAACTTTTGCATCATTAACAGTAACACCTGTTTTTCGAACCGCATCTGCAAGCTCTGCCGCTGATTTGTCTTTTTCGGCTTTTTTTAACCCCTCTTCTTCTCTTATTCGCTCTTCTGCTTCTTGTTTGTCTTTATCGGCCGCCTTTTTATTTTCAAGATCTTCTTCAAGCCCGAATCCAACCTTTGCAGTCTCAACAAGCACACAATGCTTTTTCGTTATATCTATAAAAGCTGCAACAACATCTTGCTGCCCCAACTCCTTGGCTCTCGTCATTATCTTTTTTTCTAACTCTTCTACCTCTTTCCCACCTGTTTTCTCAAGCGTCAATTTACGTTGTGCTTCAAGATATTTTTCTACCAAATCATTTAATTGTTTATCTTTTAACTCCAATACTTTCTGCTTCCTTTCTTCAACCAGCCTAAAAGATTGCCGCACCAAATTCTTTTTTTGTGGCTCATCTAATTTTTCACAAACCCTTGTGATCGTATCTTTATATATACCCTTAGTATCACCATAACCAGCAATCTTTGTTAAATCCGTTAACGTATTAGCAAGCTCTGTTCGAAACTGCGAGTCTGTTTGTAAAGACGTTAGTGCTTGTTGTAATCGGTTAGAATAAAGCACACCTAAGGATTTTTTTTGATCATCATTTAAGTTATTTAAAACATATTTAACAACTTCTGGATCAGGATGTTTAGCCAAATCAGAATAAAATGCTCTTTGCCGATCCTGGTCGGCTCTAACAATCTCACTTAGCAGTTGCTGTATACGGGTGGGTTTCTTCAAAGTCCAATCGGGACGTAATGTTTTAGCATCCTGCTCCTTAATAGCACTCACCAATCCAACCCAATTTCCTTTTGTGTCTAGCATTGCCATAAATAATTTTCTCGCTATTAGTTTCTATCTTCTGCCACTACTACAAAAGCCATCATTGTGAGCGAAATGCGAAACGTTTTGCGTGACAATCTACTTTAAACATTTTCTGGATTGCTTCGTCATAAAAATGCTCCTCGCAATGACGAAGAATACAAGACCTTAGGTTGTCGATTGTAAGGACTTGACCCCTATGATTAACCTGATGGCCATAGTTTAGGCGAAATTTTTGCTGCATATTCTCCCGTTTTTAATTTCTCCCGTATTTCCTCCAAAGCTTTGGCTTTTTCCGATCCATCTTTTTGCTGCCTCACTAAAAGTAATTTCCTCGCTCCCGTAGTACTTAGGCTTGTGTTTGCGCTTAATTTATCTATCGAATCCATTACTTCTTGTATTTGCTTTTTTATTCCTTCATCTGCCACTTCCGCTGCATTAGCACTCAATCCTTTCCCACGTGCTCTTTCTTTTGGTTCTGCTTCTTTTAGTTTCCTCTCTATATCTACAGTTTTTGATGCTGCCCTTTGTGGCCGTGGCTGTTGCTGTTGCTCTAGCTTTGGCTCCGCCGTTGTTGGCTCTGCCTTTGGCTGTGGCGCTTGCGGCTGTATTTTTCTTGGCGAAGCTGGTTGTGCAGGTAGTTTAAATGCTAATTGGGGGCCAACCTGGGCAATAGAAACAAGCATGACATGCTTCTGTATGTTATCCATGGCAGCGCGTACAATCCTTTGTTGTTCCGGCGTCAATTGCTTGATATTTGCCTCTATCTGGCTTGCTAGTTTTTGCGCATCGCTTTGTAACTTTTTATCTTCTGGTTTCTCTGCCAACTTTTTTTGGCTATCAAGATAGTATGTTAGTCGCTTCATCCCTTCATCGATTCTATCTATCCCAACGCGCGCATCAATTTGTTTAGCTCGCTCTGCCGCTACAACTCTCACGCTTTCTTCAACCACCGCGTAAGAATGCTGCACTAAAACTATTTTTTGATCAGGAGTTAACTCTTTACATGCCACTTCGGCCGTCTGCTGGTATAGCCTCTTAGGGTCCCCAACTCCAGTAATGCTAACCAGATCCTTTAGCGCATTATAGAGTTCTGCTCTGGCTAATTGGCTTGATGTGTCTTTTGCGGCATTCTGCATCCGCTTAGAGTAAAAAGCTCGCATCGATTGTTGCTGCTCAGGAGTTAACTCGTCCAAAACAGCTTTAATGGTTTCGGGCTCAGCATGCAGCGCCAAGTCCGTACAAAACTCCCTTAACCGATTAGCATCATTTCCTACAACTTCAGTCAGCAGTTGTTGCATGAGAACCGCCCCATCTTGGCTTCCCCTAATGCCACGAACCCACCCGGTCCAATTCCCTCTTTTATCTGGCATCAACTGTGACAATGCTGTTTCTTGCCCATCAAACGTCACCTTTTTCCACTGCTGCAAACAAAGTTTTTCTACAAGCTTTTGGTCTCCCGCTGGAATATTGGTCCATATGATTTTTTTCTTGTGGCTTTTTTCTTCAATAATGCGATTAATAGTCTCATCACTGATCTTGGTTATCACAAAAAGCTTTTCGCCATCTTTATCGATTTTTGAATGCAGCCCCAAATCTTTTTGAACTTCTATCGTTCTTTGCTTTAAAAACGTCTCAAACTCCGGTGTTCCGGTTTGAAGTTTGTACAAATCCTCCTTAAAGCTTGGATCATCCTCCAGAAATCCTTTGGTTGCCACTATCTTCGACATAAGAGTAGCCGTGGTATCCAAACGCTCAGTGACTACAGCCAGTCTGCCTTTTTCTTGAGGAGCATTAGCAGCACTCAGCATAAGATGCCACTGGGCTTTTGCCTCAAGCATTGTATCGAAGGCCTGTTGATTCTTTTCCCCAATTCCAGCTGAAAGTTTTTCGCGATAATCACCACCTGCGCTGCTTGTTATCCTCTCTTCCAGCGCAGCTTTAATCTTCTTTCGCGCTGCGTCCACGTTGGCCTGATTAGAAAAATCCAACCCTTCAATAACTGAAAGAGGACTGTTTAGGGCCTCTTGCGCTCGCTGATAGACTTGGAACTGCCACCGATTACCTGAAAATTGTCGCTCAAAATCGCTTGCCTTTCCTTCAACCTCGCCTAAAACATGTTCTATCTGTTTTTGAATTCGATCCCTTCTTTGCCCCTCATTTTCCTTTTCAGTAAATGGGGGTTGGTGTTTTGGTAAAATCAAGTTAAACACGGCCCCGACACTTTCGACGGTGCGTATCCGATATGGAATGTTGCCTATTTGTGCTAATGGCGGTAATAACCCACCTTCCGCGCTGAGATCTGCTATTGGCGCTGTTCTTATTTGCGGGGTTGGCTGTTGTGATATTACCTTTGACGCTGGAACTGGTTGTGGCGTTGTACTTACTTGAGCTTGATGACCTTTTGCTGGTGTCTTGTCTACTTCCCGCTGAGCTTTAAGGGCATCAATTGCTGCCTGAAGCGCTCGATTAACGCGCGCAACCTTATCACTATTTGTGAGATTAATATTAATTACTATTTTAATCTGATTACGCAGCCCCTGATCAAGCGGAGTTCCTACTTTTAAATCCTTAAGCCTAGCAAGAAGATCGGCGATATTTTGTGCTAATTTTTCTAACTCCTTAATTCTTTGGTTGAGACTGTCGATTTCTGTTTGATTACCCGCCGGCTTTTTTCCTTGCTCTTGTTTCAATTGCGCGCTTAAGCCATCTGACTCTGTCTGAATACTCTTGTTTTTTTGTTCGAGCTGCTCTATCGATGTTTGTGCATCTGTTGGTTGTACTGTGGCTGGGGGGGAGGGCGGTGGCTCCGGATTGCTCACTTTCGCTGCGACCACTGGAGTTTTGGGCTTGAGCCTGTCTCGCAACCATTCTAGTTTTTGCTCCTGCTTTTTTACTTTGTATTCCGCATACTCTTTTAGCAGCTCTTCGGTATTAAGTTTAAAATCCTGATCCGCCTTGATATATAAAACATGGCTATACTGAACTATCCCAGCTCCTGCAGAAACAAGGTTCTCTGCTCGTTTCTGTACCTTAATTCCTCTTCCGTTTAAGAAACCAAATAAATCATCACCTGGTATATCTGGTATGGTGTAGTAGCTGGCGACAATTGTTTCTGTAGCACCTTTCTTTGCCTTTATCTTTACCTCTTTTACCTGGTATTCCTCATCAGACTTTTTTATAGCCGCCTCCAAAAATTCTTTCAAATTCGCTTGTGCTTGTGCTTCTTCTGTTCCGCTTTTGGGCATAAATTACCTCAATACATAGAAATCTTTAATTGTTCAAAATGGCATTATACCCTTTTAAGTGTGTGCTCGCTGGGGGGGTGCTCCTTTGCTCGCTGGGGGTCTCCCTTTTGCCTGCTTCTAATCCATTCGGGTGAAACCTGGAGTTTAAATGCCTCAGCAAGCGCGTAATGTTTTTGTACTGTGTCGATAAATCTTGCCACGATCGGCTGCTGATCCTGACCTGACGAAAACTCCTTCCTCACATTGTCTTCTGATGTTTTAACTTCTTGTTCTAACTCTATCTTTTTATTAGAGGTTGCACGCAACAACTCGTCTTGCTTTTTTAAATATCCATCTACTTCCCTAAATTTAACTCCCCCATCTTTGCTTGTCTCCATATTAGGTGTATTCTCTTCAACCACCTTCAAAGACTGCTGCACCAAATCCTTCTTTTGCTCATCAGTCAATCTTTTCAATTCTGTTTGAGCCGCTGCGACCGTCTGCTTGTATAGATCCACATTGCTACCAGTAACGCTGGCTAGATCGCTTAACACATTGGCAAGCGCTGCTGGAGCCAGTGGATCTTTTTGTTGAACTTGCTGCGCAGCGATCTTTAGCCGACTAGAGTACGATTCTGACAACACTCTCTTTTGCTCATCATCTAATTTTTCTAAAACATAATCAATCGTATCCCGATCAGCATGCAGAGCCAGATCCGTATAAAACTCCCTTAACCGACTAGCATCACTGCCAACAATGTCAGTCATCAGTTGTTGCATAAGAGCCGCCCCATCTTGGTGTCCCCTAATGCCACGAATCCACCCGGCCCAATCACCTCTTGTGCCTGGCATCAGTTTTGATAAGGCAGCCTCCTCACCATTAATTTCTACCTTCTTCCACTGTTGCAAACAAAGCTTTTCTACAAGCCCTATGTATTCATCGGGAATATTGCTCCATATGATTTTTTTCTGATGGCTTTTTTCCTCGATAATGCGACCAATGGTAGCCTCATTGAAACTGGTAATAACAAAAAGCTTTTCGCCATCTTTATCGATTTTTGAATACAGCCCCAAATCTTCTTGAACTTTTATCGTTCTTTGATTTAAAAACGTCTCAAACTCCGATGTTCCGGTTTGAAGTTTGTACAAATCCTCCTTAAAGCTTGGATCATCCTCCAGAAATCCTTTGGTTGCCACTATCTTCGACATAAGAGTAGCCGTGGTATCCAAACGCTCAGTGACTACAGCCAGTCTGCCTTTTTCTTGAGGAGCATTAGCAGCACTCAGCATAAGATGCCACTGGGCTTTTGCCTCAAGCATTGTATCGAAGGCCTGTTGATTCTTTTCCCCAATTCCAGCTGAAAGTTTTTCGCGATAATCACCACCTGCGCTGCTTGTTATCCTCTCTTCCAGCGCAGCTTTAATCTTCTTTCGCGCTGCGTCCACGTTGGCCTGATTAGAAAAATCCAACCCTTCAATAACTGAAAGAGGACTGTTTAGGGCCTCTTGCGCTCGCTGATAGACTTGGAACTGCCACCGATTACCTGAAAATTGTCGCTCAAAATCGCTTGCCTTTCCTTCAACCTCGCCTAAAACATGTTCTATCTGTTTTTGAATTCGATCCCTTCTTTGCCCCTCATTTTCCTTTTCAGTAAATGGGGGTTGGTGTTTTGGTAAAATCAAGTTAAACACGGCCCCGACACTTTCGACGGTGCGAATTCTGCCTATTTTTAATTCTGTCAATTTTGATAGCGGTGACCCTACTGTGGTTTCTGATATTGGGGGCTTGTGTTCTTCTGGGTTCCCTTCGAAAACTACGTCTGTCTCTTCTTGTTGTTTTGGCACTACCATATTCACTGCTCTTTCTGTGGGTGTTCCCTCTGGTAGTGGTGCTGCAGCTTGTGATTTTTTCCAAGTCTCAAATTCATCTTTTATACCATTAAAAAACCCTTCTTCCAGGTGGGGTAGTCCTGACTCCACACCGGAAATTTTATCAGAAAGCTTTCCTATGATCTTTTCAAGATCCGATTTTGCCTTTGCTTTGTTTACACTTTCATTTAATCTATCTACCTCAGCGTTCATCTCATCAAGAAGTTTTTTTGCTGCGGCTGTTTCTACCCCTACTGGCGGCTGAACTAAGGCTACTTCCGATATTTGTTGCTCTTTTTTTAGAACCTCTTGGTACTGTTTGAGCAACCCCTGGTAATATTCTGGTCCTTCTGGTTCTTTCTTTTCTTGAAAAACAACATAAGATCCTTTCATAGCACCCAACCTACCGATGTTCTTAACAGAAAAACTACTACTTAGAGATTCCTGCCTTAAAAAATCAACAATCCTTCCACCTTGATGAGCATCAGGATTTAAAAATCTATAAGCTTTTCGGTCTGTTTCTGTTGTTCCAGAAGGTTGTACCAACGGAGAAGGGGGGGTGTATTCGTGTAAATCATTTTTCGCATCCCCACCAGACAGCGTTATAGCCGCTTTCAGGAATTCTTCGAAATTTGTTGGTGGTTGTGGCTCTACTACTAGGGACGGGACTGGGGACACAATTGTCAATTTTGATAGCGGTGACCCTACTGTGGTTTCTGATATTGGGGGCTTGTGTTCTTCTGAGCCTGGCCCTGGCTGCTCTTTGAAAATTGCGTCTGCTACTTCTGCACCTTTTTTTGTTTGCTCTTCTCTATTCTCTGCTTCTGCCAACGAAACCGGGGGTCCGCCCCCTTCTATTTCACCTTTTTGTGTTTCATCCACTAGGGATACTACTTCCACTGGTGTCACTGATAACTTTGGTTGTTTCGATGGCGTAGATTGCTGCTTTAAATCTTGGTCCAGTCCAAACACCAATGTCTCCACTTCCGAGAGATCATTAATAGCTTTATCCAATCGTGTTCTCAACAAATCAACGTCTAAACCTGACATTCTACCTTTCAACTCCGAATGATCACTTGCTATAAAACTAATGGGATCAGCTAATAACTCCCTTTGTTTATTAAGAAAATCAATGAATTGGCGGTCAACAATATAGCTATTTTCATCCAACACACCTCGTGTTTTTAATTCTACCCATAATCTGCCTTCTGCGCCTGTTTCGCTTTCTTCGTAAATATTAAGAGCCGCATTAAGCAATTCAACCCCATTCAACCAATCCTTTGCTTGTTTAACCAGTTTAGTTTCCGCGTTGCTCAAAAACGCAAGCCCAGAATCAATTTTTCTTATTACAGCATCATAGTAACTCTTATCTGCTTCATTAAGATTAGAAGACTCATCAAGATCTTGTTTTCGCTCCTCCTCAAGAAGCTTTCTAACAGCAGATAATGAGATCCATGTGTCTTTTTTTATTTCTCCTTTTTCTAAATAATCAAGCACAATATCAATACTATCTTGATGTTGTTTATCTGCGTAATCTTTCATCTCCCGAATTAATTCCGTTAATGTTTCTTTGCCAGATAGTCTGGATGGTGGTGGTGGTGGTTTTTTTTTTACTTTGGGTGGTACCACTTTATGAAGTCCTACAAGCTCCAAAGTTGGACTTTTTTGCGCCCCCCAGCCTACTAAATTTTTTACCCCGCTTATCACACCTTGAATAGCATCGTTAATAATCCCCATAAATCCTCTCAATAACTCAAAAAGTTTTTAATGTTTAGAATCTGCTCTGCTTGAAATTATTTCTATTCCACCGTGGTGGGATCTGTTTCTTCTGTGGTTTTAGCTGGAGCCTGCTGCTCCCACGGTAATCCCATATCCTTGGCGCGTTTGGCTAAACGCGCGTAAGCTTTTTCATCACTTGCGCCTGAATCATATCCGGCCAGTTCAAATTTATATTTTTTTGACTCTATCCAAAGAAACCGTTTTAGCATTTTGGTACCAGCAATTATTTCAACCGAAACCCACCCTTTTTTAGCAATAAGCTTAGCAAGCTCTTCAGCCGTTGTTGCTTGATCCATAGTGTTGCTTTTGATTACTTGTTCATTTGCTTGTTGTTTTGCTGTATGTGGGGCGGAGACGCTAATGGCCTCGCCATAATCGTGAATTACCCAACCATTAGGTGTTGTTAAAAAATTTAGTGTTTGCCCTTCGCTAAATACTGCATTACTATCAACAAGCTGTATGAATGGGTAAGAGTGGTCACAGATATATTCAACATTGCCATTTGATGCCAACCCAGAAACTTCGGCTGTGGATAAATCAACACCAAGATCACGCTGACTCCAAATATTCACACCCTGGGGGTCTTGTGCCATAGTAATTACCTAAAAGTTTTTTATTATCCGTTGCTTATGATTGTAGCAAATTATAGCAGATTTTACAAAAAACCCTAGTTGGCATATTATATCAGCCTAACAAAATCCCATACGAAAGAGGCGACCATGCGCAAAGCTTTACTAATATTCTTAGCTGTAATTGCACTAACCGGCTGCGGCAAACTGCACCCCTACTATGTTGATGTACAACAAGGGAATATTCTCGACCAAGAAACGGTGACAAAACTGCACACGGGACTAAGCAAAAACGAAGTGGCTTCCATCCTAGGCGCCCCACTACTCAACGATATATTTGAGACCAATGTGTGGACTTATGTATACACCAAACAAATCAATGGTGGAAAAATCGAAAAGAAGAAGCTTGTGCTTGAATTCAAGCAAGGCAAGCTGGTACAAATAAGCCAATGACCGCTTTAATCGCCGACAATCGCAAAGCTCGCCATAATTATCAAATTGAGCAAACATTCGAGGCTGGACTAGCGCTTGAAGGCTGGGAAATTAAAAGTTTGCGCGCTGGTAAAGCCCAGTTGGCTGAAGCTCATGTCCTTATTAGAAAAGGCGAAGCGTTTTTATTAAATTCCCATTTTGCTCCCTTAACGACCGCTTCGACGCACGTGCAAGCTGTCCCTGATCGCACCCGCAAGTTGTTGCTGCATAAAAGTGAACTGGATAAATTAATTGGGGCTGTTGAGCGAAAAGGGTATGCGATCATCCCGCTAAATTTACACTGGAAAAGGAATAGAGTTAAAGTTGATATTGCCCTCGCCAAAGGTAAAAAACAGCACGATAAACGTGAGGCCATCAAAAAACGAGATTGGGAAAGGCAAAAACAACGGTTGGCGAGATTGCGGTGAGGGTCTGTAAATAATTTCGCTCCTGCGGAGCTTTTAATTTATTCTCTACATCTCACCCAGC
>CAZMGW010000047.1:0-10020 GCA_964565935.1 uncultured Coxiellaceae bacterium | reverse complement strand
TTATAAATATTTTGCTTTCTTCTAAACATTTCTAACCTTGCTCACCAATTATCCCATACTTGTGGGTAATGAATTAGGCTAAAGCCTGCACCGCGGTAATTGCAATAGTAAAAACAATATCTTCCACCGAACAACCACGAGAAAGATCATTCACTGGTTTGCGCAATCCTTGCAGCATCGGCCCGATACAAACGATGCCGGTACTACGCTGCACTGCCTTATAAAAAATATTTCCCACATCAAGATCAGACGCGATAAATACCGTAGCTCTTCCCGCAACCGTGCTATTTGGCGCCTTTAATGCCGCCACTTCTTTATCAATCGCAGCATCATATTGCAGTGGTCCATCAACCATCAAATCGGGCCGCAATTGTTTTGCAATTTCAACTGCCGTCTTAACCTTTTCAACATCCGGCCCAAAACCTGAAGTCCCTGTGCTGTAACTCAACATCGCAACGCGCGGGGTTATGCCAAACGCTTCCGCTGACATCGCGCTTTGAATTGCAATGTCGGCAAGCTCTTGCGCATTTGGATTTTGATTGATTGCACAATCGCCATAAACCAAAACTTGATCGGGCAAACACATAAAAAACACTGATGACACAAGCTTTACATCCGGGGCAGTTCTAATAATTTGCAGTGCTGGACGAATGGTGTTTGCAGTCGTGTGAGCGGCGCCAGAAACCAAACCATCAACCTCTCCCAAATGCAACATCATCGTACCCAACACCACATTATCCTCAAGTTGCTTGCGCGCTGCCTCGGGAATCAAGTTTTTACCGCGCCGCGCCTCGCAGAGAGCTGCAACATAATTACCAACGACACTCTCCGGCTCGATAATTTCAATTTGCTCCTTCAGCTTAAGATTGATCTTGACGCATGCGTCGTAAATTGCTTGCTTTTTACCCAATAAAACACACCGAGCAATTCCTCGCTCAGTACAAATATTGGCGGCTCGCAAGGTGCGCGGCTCATCCCCTTCTGGTAAAACAATTTTTTTATTAGCCTGGCGAGCAGAGGCAATTAAGCCATGACGAAACTTTGTTGGGGTAAGAGCTGATTCAACCACATTATTTAAGAAAGGCCACAACCAACCAAGGTCTAAATATTTATTTATTATCACCCCAGCGTGAAATCCGCCTGCTTTTTCTGCTAGTTCGTTTTTGTAAGGAATCACACCCAACAATGGGATTTTGACATCAACCGCTTTATTTTCTAATACACCAACTGCTTGTAAATCAGCTTTATTCAAGATCATCCCAAGGATTTTTCGCGCGCAGTCATGTTGGTATGGACCGGCAATTACTTTTAATTGCCGCATAGCATTCCGCAGACTTGATTCCGGAGCGGCGATAAAAATTACGGCCGCATTCAAAGCGGTGGCGATTGCTAAATTCAACCCTGCAGCATAAGGCTTAGAAAGTGAAATGCCATTTACAATCACAACATCTTTGTTAAACGCAGCAATTTCACATTGTTCAAAAATATTTTCAAATAGATCATCGGTGCGGTTCGCAACTAAAAACTGTTCTACCACTTCCGTATCTAATTCCGACAAAGCAGCAGCACGTACGCTTTTGTTTGTTAGCGCGTCAAGCAAGCCAAAAGAAATTGTTTTCACTCCGGCATTTAAAGTCGCCGGAATTAACATTATTATGTGTGCCACAAAAACCTCGAAGCATTCTCGCGTTTATTTGCCAAGAGTCAATTGCGCGGTATCTTGCGCAATCAGCCATTCCTCGTTTGTAGGAACCACCATCGCAATGGTACTACCTTTTGTAGTGATGATTCCTTTGTTACTTTTACCACGAACCTCGTTGCTGTCTGCATCAAGTTGAAAATTAAAGACTTTTAACCACCCTAGGGTTTTGGCGCGCACCATTTGAGAATTTTCACCAATCCCTCCGGTAAACACCAAAGCATCGATCTTTCCTAAAGGAACTGCCAACGCGCCCACGTATTTTGCCAACCGATAACAAAAAATCTCAAAAGCTAAAATGGCTCTTTTATTTCCAGCTAACACATTTTTTTCTATCGCTCGCATATCGGAATCAATCCCAGAAACGCCGAGTAACCCGCTTTTTTTGTTCAATATTCCAGTTATTGTGTGAATATCATAACCTAAATTATCAACCAAATAATTAAACAAGCCGGGATCAACATCACCCGAACGCGTGCCCATCATTAGCCCCTCAAGAGGGGTCAATCCCATTGAGGTATCAATGCTTTTGCCATTTAGAATTGCGGCCGCGCTACAACCATTGCCCAAATGTGCGGTAATAAGCGCAGATTGATTAAGCGGTTTTTCTAAAATATTCGCCGCTTGTTTACATACAAATCGGTGACTGGTTCCATGAAACCCATAGCGACGAACCCCATGTTTTTGATAATATTCGTAAGGAATGGGATAAATATATGCGTAATCTGGTATGGTTTGGTGAAACGCCGTATCAAAAACCGCCACCTGTGGCAAACCAGGAAAAGCCTTGGTTGCCTCTTCAATACCAGTAACATTCGCTGGGTTGTGCAGTGGGGCCAAATAAATACTATCCAAAATAACCTTTATAACTTCGGGGGTAATTACAACTGATTCGGTAAACTTTTCACTACCATGTACGACCCGATGTCCAACCGCAAAAATATTGTTCATCAAATCATCAGAAGAACGGATTAAATCAAAAATAGTCTGAAGCGCGGCATGATAATAGGCATTGGGTAAAGCACGAGTTTCGGTTTCTTTGCCCCGATGATATTTAATGCTGGCTTCTGGCGATCCAATGTTTTGTACCAAACCATAAAGAAGGTTCGATCCTGTCTGCGGTTCAACAACAGCGAATTTGATCGATGAACTACCACAATTTAAAACCAAAACTAAAGTTTTTTTCATTTATATTAACCCTTTGCCTCGTTGAAAAAACGGGGCCGTTATCTGTTTGCGCGGTTTTGCTATAGAATAAAATACTTGATGCTGAAAGAAGTCTAATAAATTGCGTTCAATCTAGCAACAATCAATTAAAATTTATTACATCGTGGCGTTAAAAATATATGGTTTGCTTCCAAGCATCAAAAGTATTAATCTAGTCAGCACATTACAAAGAGACAACACTATGAAAACACGGGTTTTTATTCTCATAACCGCTCTTCTTGGAGGCATAATTACCCCAAATGCTTTGGCGGTAACCTTAATCGACGTCTATACACAAGCTCTTTCTAGTGACCCTACATTCAAAGCTGCGCGCTCTCAATGGCTTACCGACAGAGAAACCTTGGCAATTAAACGCGCTAATATTTTTCCAACACTGGGTGCCACTGGCGGTTTTTCTAGGAATTACTCTAATACTAAGTCCCCCTCCGCTTCAACAACTACAACACCAGGGAAATACTACAATAATTTATCCACTTATTCGCTAAACTTAACCCAACCATTATTTAACTTTGGCAATTGGGCAAACATCTGGCAAGCACAAGCGATAGCCAAAAAGGCTGAAGTGACTTATCTAGCTGCTGCGGAAGATCTGCTTCTACGCACCTCTACAGCATATTTTAATGTATTACAAGCTAGAGACGTTCTTTCCTACACCAAAGCAAACAGACAAGCTCTGGAAAACACTCTTAATCAAGCACAGCATAAATATGATGTTGGTTTGATTGCTATTGTCGATCTTGAAAATTCCCGCGCCGAATACGATGGCGCCATAGCAGAAGAAATTACTGCCGCCAACAACCTTGACGACACTTTAGAACAATTAAACGAAATAACCGGCATTCGATATCTTTCCCTTGATCCGGTCAAAGAATCCTTTCCTTTGCTCTCACCACAACCAGCTAATATTGAGAAATGGGCAAAAGCAGCTGAACAACATAACTTTGACCTAGCCGCTGCTCGCTACGCCACTATTGCAGCACGAGAAAACATAAAGATTCAAAATGCTGGTCACATACCAACGCTGGATGCCACTGGCAGCTACACCTATAGTTATAACAACAACTATCAGGGCCAAGGCTCTGAACATGGTCAAAGCGCGTCAGCTGGTTTGTCATTAAATGTACCGTTGTTTCAGGGAGGATTTGTCGTAGCATCAGCCAAACAAGCAAATTATCAATACCAAAAAGCACTAGCTGATCAAGAAACAACTCATCGCTCAACCATTAGCTTAACTCGTCAGGCTTACCTTAATGTGGTTTCCGATATCAGTAAAATCAAAGCCAATAAACAAGCAATCAGATCTGCCCAAAGCTCTCTGCGCGCAACCAAAGCTGGATACGAAGCCGGCACCCGCACTATGGTTGACGTGTTACAGGCACAAGCAAAACTGTACAGCACACAAAAAGATTTTGCGGCTAGCGAATATGACTACATAAAACAGCTATTAACATTAAAACAGATGACTGGAATTTTAGATGTAACTGATTTGACACAAATTAATTCTTGGTTAACAAAACAAAAACTAGAAAAAAATAATTATTCCAATAAAAACAAAAATATAGGCGTTAAAAAACAAATTGGGACTAAACCTAAAGCCGCTGTGAAAACAAAAATCGCTCAACACAAAAAAATCAATAAAAAAGGCGCCGCTAAAGCAAGCAAAAAAGCTCGGCCATGCATTAACGGCACCATCAAGGCATCGCCAGTAACTCCAATAACTTCGGTAGAGCCAGTAACCCCGGTTAATTCAATAGCCCCGGTAAAATCTGTGGCTCCGACAGCACCAGTAACCACGGTAAACAATGTTACTAACGCAACAATCCAAATTAATTCGCCCAGTACTAGCAACCATTAAAAATATTTGTTTTATTAGAAACAGAAGTCAAACAATTTAATTAGAAAAAGAATCACTTATGTCTTTCACAGATATATTTATTCGCCGACCCGTATTTGCCACGGTACTGAGCCTGATTATTCTGCTCGTGGGCCTGCGCTCTTATTTTACTTTACCTACACGCTTATTCCCCAAAATTGATGCTTCGGTTATCACTATTAGCACTCACTACGCCGGGGCTGATGCCGCCCTTATGGAAGGCTTTGTTACCACCCCAATCGAAAACGCCTTGGGGGGTATTGACGGTATTGATTACATAACTTCTAGCAGCACCATCAACCAAAGCACGATTACGGTTTATTTTCAATTGGGTTACAATATTGACGCTGCCGCATCTGATGTTAATTCTAAGGTAAATTCTGTGCGTTATTTACTGCCCGATGGTATTGACGACCCAGTGATTTCTAAAACCGATCCCAATGCTCAACCAAGCATGTACCTCTCTTTTCGCGGTGACAGCTTGTCGCCAGAAAAAATCACCGACTATCTCAACCGCTCCATCCAACCACAAATTCAAACCTTACCCGGGGTAGGAACAGCGCAAGTTTGGGGGTTAGAATATGCGATGCGGGTTTGGCTCAATCCACAATTAATGGCCGCACGCAATATTACTCCCGCAGATATTAACAGAACTCTTACCAATCAAACTTTACAAGCCCCCGGCGGACAACTAAAAACCAACCTTCAGGAATTCTCCGTAAAAACCTTCAGCGAGGCTTCAACTGCTGAACAGTTTGATAACTTGGTTTTGCGCCAAAGCGATGGGCAACTTACTAAAATTCGAGATGTTGGCAAAGCAGATCTTGGCTCAAAAGTCACGGATATCTCGGTGTGGATTAATGGCAAAGTCGGGGATGTCATCGCTATAACTCCTTCATCAACAGCCAATCCCTTAGACATCAGCACCGAAGTCAAACGAGCCTTTTCTACTTTAATTGCAGCTTTACCGAAAACAGTCCAAGCTCAAGTAATGTGGGATAATTCCACCTTTATTGACGAATCGATTAAAGAAGTTAAAAAAACCATTTTAGAAGCCACACTCTGCGTAATTTTTGTAGTTTTCTTGTTTTTAGGATCTTGGCGCACTTTAATAATTCCCACCGTAACCATCCCATTATCCCTTATCGGCGTATGCACAATAATGTTTATTTTAGGCTACACACTCAACACCATAACTTTCCTATCAATGGTCCTTGCAATTGGTATGGTGGTAGATGACGCTATCGTCGTCACAGAGAATATTCATCGCCATATTGCTGAAGGGAAAACCCCTCTCGAAGCTTCTTTGTTAGGAGCCAAAGAAATTCAATTTGCTATTATCGCCATGACTTTTACTCTGGCTGCGGTATACGCACCGATTGGCTTTTTAACCGGCTTAATTGGCTCGCTGTTTAAGGAATTTGCTTTTACTCTTGCTGGATCTGTAATTATTTCTGGCTTTATTGCCTTAACTTTATCGCCGATGATGTGCTCTAAAGTAATGCTGCCTCATACCGCTACCGAATCAGCTATTACCAAAAAAATAGATGAGATTTTTAACAAAATCTTGCTGTATTATGAAGAATTGTTGCATAAAGTGCTCAAGAATCGCAAAAAAGTTCTAGGTGTTATTCCAGTGGTTTTGACTTTGAGCGCTATAATTTATTATTTCATCCCAAGCGAGCTAGCTCCTTTAGAAGATGGAGGCTACATACTTACTCCAATATTGGCGCCAACATCCTCTAATGTCGAATATACGCAAAAATATTCAAAAGAACTCGAGAAAATTTATTCTACCATCCCAGAAGCGGAAAATTATATCATTGTTAATGGCCAAGGTTCTTCTGGTATAGCCCCCAATACTGGGATTTCATTTTTGGTGTTAAAACCATGGTCGGAGCGTAAACGCACTGTCGATGAAATAATTGCCGACTTGTTTCCAAAATTTATGGCCATTCCCGGAATTATTGCTTTCCCAGTGAACCCGCCGAGTTTGCCAGGAGCCGGTAGTGGCGCCCCCATCCAAATCGAGATTCAAACACTTGGAAGCTATGACAAACTAAATGAAGTCGCTCAAAAAATTATGGTTGAGGCTCAAAAAAATCGGAAGTTGTTTAATATCCGTATTGAGCCAAGACTTGATCAACCCCAACTAAACATTAATATTAATCGTGAAAAAGCCGGAGCCCTTGGCGTTTCAACAAGCGATATTGGGTATGCAGTTAATCTCGGTTTGGGGCAACCAAGAGCTGGATATTTCAGCATCGAAGGGCGTAGTTACTACGTTATCCCGCAGCTTTATCCTGAATTTAGCAATAAGCCAGAAACTCTCAATTATTTATACCTAAGCACGGCTAGCGGCGCTCTTGTTCCCCTTGGAAACATAGTTACCGTTGATGAAGCAGTAGTACCCCAAAGTTATAATCATTTTCAACAACTTCGCTCCATGGAAATTACTGCTTCCATGGTTCATGGATACACATTAAATCAGGCGCTAACCTATTTCAAAACCATCATAAATAATATTGCCCCTGATGTACAAATCGACTATGCCGGTCAGGCAAGATTATTCTTCCAAACTGGCGGGCAAATGGGAGCCACTTTCATTTTTGCGATAATTTTTATTTTCTTGGTACTAGCCGCCCAATTTGAAAGTTTCCGCGATCCGTTTATTGTGCTATTCACCATTCCGCTTTCGGTTTTTGGCGCTCTGCTGGCTATGCTTCTTACGGGCTGCACCATGAACATTTATTCGGAAATTGGTTTGGTAACCCTGGTTGGTTTGATTAGCAAACACGGTATTTTGATGGTGGAATTTGCCAATCAACTGCAAGAAACGGGCAAGAGCATTGAAGAGGCTATTGTTGCTTCGGCAACCGTACGCTTGCGACCAATTTTAATGACTACCGCAGCCATGGTTTTGGGGACATTTCCGCTTGCTCTTGCCAGTGGTGCTGGTGCAGTCAGTCGGCAACAAATCGGTTGGGTCATTATCGGCGGAATGACGGTGGGAACAATATTTACTCTGTTTGTTGTACCGACGATATACACTTACATCGCCACAAAAAAGAGTTCTTCAATATAAAAGCCATGGGAGATATTATTGGCGCAGCTCACTATTAGTCCATGTTATGTTCTAGTAATGCAATACTATTATTGCCTATAAATCTTAGTAATGCATTACTAATAACCACATCCGCTAGACTGGATTCGCTGTTAATGATAATGTTTGTCCCTTAGAACTGGCTCTTAACCAGCCTTATTAAAACTAAAGGAAGCCCCATGAAAAAAGCATTTTATTTATTAGGCGCTGTTTTCTTTTGCGTTACACTGCAAAGCCAAGCCGCGGTTGATCAAAACACCGCTAAACCAACGACTTTTAGTCCGGATCAAGTAAAGCAAATTCAACAAATTGTGCATGAATATATTGTAAAAAACCCATCGGTTCTTATGGAGGCTGGTAAAACACTTCAAGAACAAGAAGCAGCGAAAGAAAAAGCCAAGCTCGAAACAATAAAAAACAACATCTCAAAATATAAAAATGAAATTTTTGATACTAAGGCCCCAGGGCGAATTGTCACTGGCAACCCCAACGGCAAAATAATAATAGCCGAGTTTACTCAATATCAATGTCCTCATTGCCTCTCAATTAAGCCGCTTATCGCCAAACTACTAAAAGACAATCCCGATGTGCAGCTTATCACTATTTATTGGCCCTTTTTTGGTAATGACGCCATTTATGCAGCTAAAGTTGCTCTGGCCGCACAAAAACAAAATAAATTCAATGAGTTTAACCAAGCAATGATTGCTGCCCGTGAGTTTATGAACCAAGAAAAAACTGATAATGTTATTAAATCAATCCCTGGTCTTGACGCGAAGAAATTACACACCGATATGGATGCCAAAGAGCTCGACGCTGGCCTTAAAGCTAATTTCAAGTTAGCACAAAACTTAGGAATTATCGGCACCCCGGTTTTTATGTTTACTAACAAGGAAATGACTAAATTTAGTTTCATTCCAGGACAAACACCAAACATTGAAGAAGATTTAAAACAATCCTTAAATACGGTGCGTTAAACCCAATTAACGGTATTTCCAAAATATGAATAACGGCAAGATCACATTTCAAGAGCTGATTTTCAAACTTCAGAATTATTGGGCGGAACAGGGTTGCGTTATTATGCAACCATTAGATCTGGAAGTCGGCGCCGGCACTTTTCATCCAGCGACTTTTTTGCGCGCAATAGGGCCCGAACCTTGGAATGCCGCTTATGTCCAACCATGCCGTCGTCCAACTGATGGCCGCTATGGCGATAACCCCAATCGTGGTCAACACTATTACCAATTTCAGGTAATGATGAAGCCATCACCACAAAATATTCAGGATCTTTATCTTGATTCGCTGCGAGCGCTAAATATCGATCCGCTAACCGACGACATTCGCTTCGTCGAAGATAATTGGGAGGCACCAACCCTAGGCGCCTGGGGGCTTGGCTGGGAGGTGTGGCAAAACGGGATGGAAATCAGCCAATTTACATATTTTCAACAGGTTGGCGGGTTAGAATGCGCTCCAGTAGCCGGGGAGATTACTTACGGTTTAGAGCGCATAGCCATGTACCTCCAGGGCGTGGACAGTATGTACGATTTGGTGTGGACAGATAACCCCAAAAAAACCACTTATGGCGATGTGTTCTTGCAAAACGAAATTGAGATGTCTAATTATAATTTTAACCACGCCAATGTTGATGATTTGTTTAATCAATTTGCAGCATCTGAGCGTGAATGTAAGCTCTTGCTTGCGGAAGCGTTGCCCCTGCCCGCATATGAAATGGTGTTAAAAGCCTCGCATCTCTTTAATTTGTTGGATGCCCGGGGTGCGATTTCCGTCACGGAACGCCAAAATTATATTTTGCGAATTCGCGCATTGGCACGCGGGGTAGCAGAAAATTATTATGAGAAGCGCAAACAACTCGGCTTTCCACTGTTGGCAAATGTTCCGTCATTATAAAAAATGGGAATTGCCTTCCGCAGCAAATTTTATTTCGCTCTTACAGAGCTTAGGGTTTGTTAGGAGACATCGTTCCCAGCCCTGCGCCGCAAAAAACGCGGCTTAGGCTGGGCTGAAAAAGCCTATAGCCCCTTAGGGGCATAATTGTTGTTTTGTTTTAAATTATGAACCTCCACGGGCTTACGCCCGCGGTATCTTCGTCGACTTAAAGGT
>CAZMGW010000046.1:0-10174 GCA_964565935.1 uncultured Coxiellaceae bacterium | reverse complement strand
ACCCCAGGCTATAGATCTTACGTTTCCTTCGGAACGTTTTTGAATCTACCTATCTATTAAATTGATCCACATTATAAATATTTTGCTTTCTTCTAAACATTTCTAACCTTGCTCACCAATTATCCCTTACTTGTGGGTAATGAATTGGGCTTTAGCCTGCGTTCCCAAAACCGTGCCAAATTTTCGCAAGCTAAAGCTTGCGCCTACCGGAACGTGGGCCGCTTAAAATCAGTAAATATATATCTAAAATAATCCCGTCACTTTACCGGTATTAACATCCACATCAATGCGCCGGAACGCTGGATCAGATGAGGTGCCCGGCATTAATTTTATGGCACCAGCTACCGGACAAACAAAACCCGCGCCTTGGTAAATTAAGAAGTCGCGGATAAAGAGGCGCCAATCTTTCGGCACGCCCTTTTTGTTTGGATCATCAGTCAAACTCAAATGAGTTTTGACCATACAAGTGCCTAATTTGCTCAATTCCGGATCAGCCTCGATTGTCTTCAATTTTTTACGTGCGTCTTCAGAATAATCAACGCCATCAGCACCATAAACTTTTTTAGCGATTAGCTCAATACGCTGGCTCATCGGCATATCTAATTCGTAAAGGAATTTCACGTCATTTTTTTGATTACAAGCATCGATTACCGCGTCAGCTAAATCTAAAGCTCCTTCACCACCTTTTTCCCAATGTTGTGACCAGGCGAATCTGGCGCCGGCTGCTTCAACTATTTTTTTCACAGCAGCTACTTCATTTTTGAAATCATCTTTGAACGCATTCAAGCACACCACGGGATTAATTCCAGATTGCTTAACAATGCCGATATGATGCACCAAGTTTTCACACCCTTTTTCAACCCAGCCGACATTTTCGGTTTTGTATTCATCGGGGATTGGGCGACCGGGCACTGGGATTGGCGCGCCGCCATGGCATTTCAGAGCGCGAATAGTTGCGACAATTACCGCCGCATTTGGTTTGATGCCGGAATAACGGCATTTTAAATTCCAGAATTTTTCAAACCCAATGTCTGCACCGAAACCGGATTCAGTAACTACATAGTCACCAAGTTTAGCAGCCACTCTGTCTGCGATAATTGAAGACTGGCCAATAGCAATATTAGCAAATGGACCTGCGTGCACAAATACGGGCTGACCCTCAACAGTTTGCAGCAAATTAGGATTTAGAGCCTCTATCATCCAGGCGGTCATGGCGCCATCAACTTCAAGATCTGCAGTGGTAACAGGCTTGCCTTTTTTGTCATAGGCAACAACAATTTTTGCCATTCTGGCGCGGAAATCTTTAAGGTCAGTGGCCAGAGCCAAGATTGCCATGATTTCTGAAGACACTGCAATCGCAAAGCCGGATTCCATCATAAAACCTTCCATTTTGCCGCCAATACCGATGATCATCTTGCGCAGCGCTTGAGCGCAAAAATCGATAATCCAGTTGAATTGAATGTTGTGTGGATCGATATTTAAACGGCGCAGTTTTTTCTTGGCTAATTCAGCATCATCGTAATTAAATTCATGCTGCATTCTGGAGGTTAAAGCGACCATCGCTAGGTTATGCGCATTCATAATGGCGTTAATATCGCCCGTCAAGCCCAGGGAAAATGGTGTTAGCGGAATAACCTGCGAAAGCCCACCGCCAGCAGCGGATCCCTTAATGTTCATTGTTGGGCCGCCTGATGGTTGGCGGATAGTGGCGATTGATTTTTTGCCACGGCGAGCTAAACCCTGAACCAAACCGATTGTGGTCGTGGATTTGCCCTCGCCAAGTGGAGTTGGATTGATTGCGGTAACATCAATATATTTTGCATCTGGTTTGTTAGCAAGCCTACTTAAAACTTTTTGATAATCCACTTTGGCGATATAGTTACCGTGCGGCAACAACTCTTCACGCAAAATTCCAAGTTCACCAGCTAAAACATCGATCGGTTTCATTTGTAACTCAGCCGCTTGAGCGATTTCCCAATCAGCATGCGATTTTGGATCAGGTAATGTGGCCATGGTGTCTCCTTTTTTATTTAGACTAAAGATTTTCAGCTGGTAAAAATTACTTGAACAATTGTAGAAGTTTTGTGTATAAACTCAACACAAAAAAATAATATTTTTTGCGCAATACCACGCCCAATATCATGTTGATATAATTGAATATTTTTGGTATTAATCTGAAATTGAGTTTCTGTGTTTATGTGGTATAGTTCATGAGCGTTTTTTAAGGACCTGATTGCGTAAGCAACAGGTACCAGAAGTGCGAACAATTTATTATTTTTTAAACCGGACTTGATCCATAAATGACAGGTACCAATATGAAGATGAAGCAATCTAAGATTACTTTCCTCACCAGCCTCGGCGCTGGCCTCGAATATTACGACTTTGTTCTCT
Organism: uncultured Coxiellaceae bacterium; assembly: GCA_964565935.1. GTDB lineage: Bacteria > Pseudomonadota > Gammaproteobacteria > UBA9339 > UBA9339 > JBAXAM01. The sequence continues at coordinate 7,783 of CAZMGW010000046.1, read as the reverse complement.
ATGTCTTGCTTGCTAGTTTTATTAGTCAGCAGTTTTTCCCCAGCACCAACCGCGTAGCCGCTTTATTTGCCACCTTTGGGGTATTCGCTGTCGGCAACATTATTCGCCCCCTTGGCGGTATTATTTTTGGCATTTTCGGCGATCGGTTTGGCAGAAAAAAAGTCTTTGCTAACACTCTGCTCTGGATGGCATTTGCTACTTTTTTAATGGGGATAACGCCGACCTTCTCCACAATAGGACTGGCAGCCACTGTCATTTTTAGCTTATGTCGAATCGTGCAAGGCACGACCTGTGGCGCAGAAATACCGGGGGCGGTAACTTTTCTTTCGGAACACATTCATGAAAAACACCATGGAATCCACTTTGGGTTTATGATTTCTGCCATCGGGCTTGGAGGAGCATTTGGATCATTTGTAATTTGGATGATCACAAAAATCTTAAGCGATGCCCAAATGCTCGCTTGGGGGTTTAGGTTGCCATTTTTACTTGGCGGTGTTCTGGCCCTAGTTGGCTTTTTTATTCGCAAGCACATACCAGAAACCCCAGCGTTTTTGGCCATGAAGGAATCAACTAGCAAACCAGCTTCGCTTTTTAGCAAAAAGTGCATTGGGCAAATTTTAAGCGCTCTCGGCGTTTTAATATTCCCCGCTTGCTTCATTACATTTTTCTTGGCATTGCCAGTTTATTTGAACGACACCTACCATTATTCTTTTCCGGATATTTATTTGGCCATGACTTTTGGTCACTTTTGGTCTGCGACCTTATTACCAGTGTTTGGCTGGCTTTCTGATTATGTGGGTAGGAAAAAATTGTTATTTATCACCGTGTTGGTATTTGCGATTTTTGGCTATTCAATCTTTTCATTGTTGCAGCTAGAGACGCGCTGGGCGCTGTTTGGTTTTGTCGCGCTTAGTCAAACCATAATTGCTGCGATGGCTTCTTGCTATTTTGCATTGCTACCGCGAGTCTTTCCAACATCGATCCGCTATACAGCAACCGCGCTCAGTTACAACATGGCGTATACGATTGCGGCATTGTTTCCATTGGTCGCAAACTATATTTATGAAGTAATCAAAAAACCAAGCTATGTGGCGGGTTTGTTTATATCACTCGCTATCCTCACGGCCATAAGCACGTTGACACTTAAAGACAACCAGGACAACTGATTAATAACGACAAGTGCCTTTTAGGGAAAAACCAATAATTAAAAATCATTGCCACTTTTGGTTAACATTTTTTAAGTTTAGCTCCAACCACTGGAGGGCAATTATCGCCAGAGCGTTGTTAATCTGGCCAGAACGCACGGCGGCAAAGGCTTCTTGGGTTGTTACTATGTGAATTTTAATGTCCTCATGCTCAGATGCAAGACCACAAAATTCTGGGGCTTTGGTGGAATCAACTTTAGCGCAAAATAATTTTACTTTTTCGGTTGAGCAACCGGGGGTTACCAGATAATCGTAAATTAGTAAAAGCGCTTCAATGTCAAGGCAGGCCTCCTCCAACATCTCGCGCCTAATAAGTTCTTCATAGCTTTCTGTATGCGCCTTGTCCATAATTCCCGCAACAATTTCTATCAACCACGGAGTTGGGTTTTTTCCCAAGGCGCCAACTCGAAATTGCTCAATTAACACCACTTTGTCGCATCGAGGGTCATAAGGAAGCGCCGCAGCAACACTTGGTTTAATCATCAGTTCGCGCGTATAAGTTGGCGCCCACTCGCCGTTAAAAAATCGATGTTGCATTTCATAATGTTCAATGTGACAAAAACCGTCATGCGCTAAAGTTTTGTGGTTTATTTTTACATCTTTTTCGGTCATTGATTGTTTTATGGTCAGCACAGTAGAGTTTCCATGGTCAGTGAATCCAATCCGGATGCAAAACATTCCCCTTACCCTTAGTAACAACGGTAAAATGGGGAGGTCTTTTGTAGTAATAAATATTACTCTTATCAATAGCAAATGCTCCGAGCGTATCAAGCACCAAGACATCTGCACGAGCATTATCCGTTGTAAAAACAGAGGCTTTTTGGGCACGCAGATAACGCGCATCAAGATATGCGTTATGAGTCAACTTAATAACCATGCTATTCACTATGCCAGCTAAATAAATTGGCCCCTTAGAGTCACTATCAATAAATAATTTCTCGCTATCAATCCAGCTAATATTTATTCTACCGTTACCAAGCTGGTAAAGCTTGTTAACAGCATACTGGCCCTCAAGATTGATAGTCCCATTGTTTTTAGCTAAAACATTCAACCCGGCGGTTTTGAAGTTTTTAGCATTGATCGTGGCATTATCAGTGACGGTTAGGTTTTTTAATCCCGGGGCAAACAATTTGATGGCAACATTACTTGCAGAAGCCGTTGTGCCAACATACAGCACCTGATCTTTGATATTGAATTGATAGCCGTTCAAGCTTTCTTTTATCCCGGTAATGCTTGCGGCATACGAGCCATTGGCAAGTTCGATAGCGGTATTGCCTTTTAGCACGATGGATTTGAAGGGCTCTAGGCTATAGCTCTGGGTTACTATTTCCTGTTCGATACAACTTTGCCGTATTTTGGCGGTTGGTGTTTTGTAACAACCGACTATAAGAGTTAAAGTTATTGCAACAACTAATAATCTTTTCATAATACACACTCCCTCGCTTAAAAGATTTATTTTAAACCCAGGTTAAATGGGTTAAAGTTGGTGTGGCGATCAAAAATATCTACGTGTTCATGTTTTTTTAAAAACCCGGCAAAAGCATAAATCCCCGGAGTCATTAAAATTTGGTATACCATTTTACACCAATAGGCGGATATTCCTAAAATCATAATATCGTGCCAGCTTACAACGTTTATAAAGGCTATCGTAGTAAATGCCATACTATCAATCAGTTGGCCAATGGAGGTTGCACCAATAGTCCTTAACCAAAGATATTTACCGGAGGTAAAAACTTTCATCTTAGCAAGAACATAAGTGCCGATAAATTCCCCAACTAAGAAGGCGCACAAAGAAGCCCCCAAAAAACGTGGTGCGAGACCTAAAACAGCAGAGTATTTTTCTTGCCCATGCCATGACGGTGCTGCTGGTAAAGCAATAGCAAATATAATAATAGCAGCCACAAACAGATTGCAAATGAAGGCGGCCCAGACCACGCGCCGCGACATTGCGTACCCGTAAACTTCGGTCAATAGTATGCTCAACACGTAAGTTAACGGATATATAAAATCCCCCGCGGTTAATATTACATTATTGCCAACAGGAACAATTTTTTGCGAGATAATATTTACCACTATAAATAGTGAAACAAATAGCATTGCTATCAAGGTATAAAATTTAAATCCCTGATGGTGGATGAGTTCTTTGGGATTGTGTATGGTTGTTGAAGAGGTCATAGGGTTATATATAGCACATTATTTTATTTAATGCTTGGGCGCGATGGCTGATTTTGTTTTTTAATTCTGTTGGCAATTGGGCTGCGGTGCATTTGTGGGTTGGTACCCAAAAAATAGGGTCATAACCAAAGCCATTTGCCCCTTCCGGAGAAAAAGTAATTCTCCCTTCCCAGGTTCCTTGGCAAATAATCGGGGCGGGATCGGTCGCCGATTTTAGCAGAACCAGTACGCACTGAAATCGCGCCGTGCGTCTTGGTTCTGGAATATCGTGCAATTCTTGTAATAATTTAGCAATGTTATCGGTATAGGGTGCTTTTGGGCCGGCATATCTGGCTGAATAAATCCCCGGGCTACCAGCCAGCGCATCTACCTCCAGCCCAGAATCGTCGGCAATTGCTGGCATGTTTGTGTATTGGCAGGCGTTTCTTGCTTTTAAGATTGCATTTTCGACAAAAGTTAGACCGGTTTCGGAAATTTCCGGTACTTGTAGCTGTTCTTGTGGAATGATCTGGGCGCTTCTTGGCCCGAGCATATGCTTGAACTCTAATGTTTTATCGTAATTATTTGTTGCTATGACTATTTGCATTTTATTTCCCAGGAATGGCTTGCTTTGGGAGTATCCTTGTATCAATTCTAATTGTTTTCCACCACAACCGCGCGATCAATGCCCGCAAGATCTTGATAAACAGTTATTTTTTGGTAACCGTTTTGCGCCAACAAATCTTGCACCGCTTTGCTTTGATTATATCCGTGTTCAAGAATTAAAAAACCCCCAACTTTTAGCCTCTCTTTTGCTTGGACAATAATTTTTTGCAATTCTGACAAACCATCACCAGCTTCTAGCGCGATTTTAGGCTCAAATCTTACATCGCCTTGTTCCAAATGAGGATCATTTCTTTCAATATAAGGGGGGTTGCTAATAATGGCATCCAGTTTTTCATTCGGCAAAATATCGCACCAATCTCCGCAATAAAATTCTATATTTTCCAGTTGTAGCTGCGCGGCGTTGTGGCGAGCCAATTTTAAAGCATCCTCGCTAATATCGGTTGCAATAACAGTCCAGCCTGGATGCTCGCTTGCAAGTGCGAGCGCGATTGCGCCTGATCCCGTCCCCAAATCGGCAATAACCGCCTCTGCATTTTTTATTTTATTCAAAGCAATCTCAACCAAGAGCTCCGTTTCTGGTCGCGGGATTAATACATTTTTATTTACAGTTAGCTCAAGCGACCAAAATTCTTTTTTGCCTAAAATATAAGCGATTGGCTCCCCCTCCAGGCGGCGGGCGCACAAGCACTCAAATTGTTCATTTTGTTCTGGTGTGAGCTGGTATTCTGGGTGTGAATATAAAAAACTGCGAGGTTGGTTTAAAACAAACGCAAGCAATACCTCTGCATCAATTCTAGAAATATCTGGGCTGGGCGCTAACAATTCAACTATGCGCATGGGAGCAACTCTTTAATGCGCAGTAAAATCTTGTTAGTTGCCCCGCGATGTTTTTCAACTACATCGAGCGCCGCGCAGCCAAGTTTTTCTTGCAACGTTTTATCTTGCAGCAATTGAATTAAATTCTTGGCTAACGAAGCTTCATCAGCGACTTTAGTTAATGCATCGTTATCGGTCAGAAGCTGACTGATTTCAAGAAATTCATTCAAATTTGGTCCGGATAAAACTGGCTTTGCCAGTGCTGCTGGCTCAAGCAAATTATGTCCGCCCCAAGGAATAAGACTGCCCCCCACAAACGCCACATCGCTTGCCGCATAAAACGGCAACAACTTGCCCATCACGTCACCCAGGACCACATTGGTTGTTGGCGAGCATTTTTGATTGCTGCTGTAGCGGATTACGTTAAATCCTCGTTCGCAGCAAAGATTAAATACCTCATTGAAGCGCTCGAGATGGCGTGGGACTAAAATCAACAAGCTTTCTGGCAAGGCCTCGCGAACTATTTTTGCCGCAGCCAAGATCTTTTCTTCTTCCCCTTGGTGAGTACTTGCAGCTACCCAGACGAGGCGATTTTCTCCCCAAAGCAGGCGCAACTGCTTGGCTTGTGAAGTGATATCATCCGGTAATTTGAGATCAAATTTAACGTTACCGCTTATAAAGGCTTTTTGTGGATCAAGCCCGAGAACGACAAATTTTTCGGCATCAGCTTTGCTTTGTGTGGCGACGGTGGTGATGTGATTCAACATTGATCGGATGAAAGGGCGAATTTTTTTGTAACCGGAAAATGATTTGTCCGATAAACACGCATTGGCTAGAACAATTGGAATCCCGCGCATCGCTGAATAATGTAGAATATTTGGCCATAATTCACTTTCTATTAAGATAAGAATTCGCGGATTAAGATGATGCAGGAATCGTTTCACCGCAAATGGATAATCGTATGGGACGTACAGCTGCAGCACGCGGTTATTGAAAATTTTTCGAATACGATCTGCGCCGGTTGGGGTCATGGTGGTTACTACAATAGTGGTGTCTGGATAAGAATGGAGTAGTTCTTGGATTAGTGGCGCGGCGGAGATTGACTCGCCCACTGAGGCTGCATGAACCCAGATGCTGCCTTTGAGAGCAGGAAAATCAAAAAAAGCAAAGCGCTCGGCAATGCGCAGGCGATAAGCGTTATTCTTTCTTGATTTCCAAAAAAGTCTTAATGGTAGAAACGGCAAAACCAGGTACAAAAGTAAGTTATAAACCCGTATCATAGACCAATCCAAGCAATTCTTTGATTATAATAATTATTTCATCTGCAGCGTAAAGCTTTAACGTTAATGATGGCCTCCATTATATCACGCCAAATCATCAAGTAGAGAAATAAAAATGCGGTAAGCGAATTTTATATTTGTTTTATGCTAAGAGCTCATTAAGTGAAATAAAAAAGAATAGTTAAAATATTCAAATGTGGTATATTTTAAAAGCTTGTTTTTGGGTATGTTGAAATTAATCACGGAGAATTGATATGCATAAAATGTGCAAAAAAGTCGTAGCAACTATAGTTATTATTGTTGCCTTAGCGCTAGCTATTGTAGTAAGCATTTGGCATCAACAAGGATTGGCTTATATTATTTTTGTAAGTAGATTTTTTGATGTTATGTTGCCTGTTTTAGCTGTTGGAGCATTAATCAAATATTTGATTCACAGCGATTGTCACCATGACGATCACTGCAAAAAAGGCTAAGCCGGAGAGATATTACGGTTTACGCTGTTAGCATTTATGGTCGGGTAAGTTAAGGAAATTTCTTGGCTTACCCGATCTGTTTTTTCCGCTTATCGTGTAAAATCTGACGCAAGTCTTTTTTATCTGCTTTTTCTATTATCTTTGGCGTTAATTTGACGTTTTTGGTTAATTTATATGCCCGATATAATTCGTCAGCCGTTACTTTTGATATTGCATTATTTGCTTTGCAAGTCAATATAAGCTGCTGCAAGCGCTGAGGCCTTCTATAAGAATCTGTTTGTTCAAGAAATGTCACCTGGCCATCAACGCCCTTAGACAACCCCTTCATTTTATTTTTGAATTTAGCCACCAATAAAGACAACTCTTTGTAAGCACGCGGGACGCGATAATTTGCACAAAGGCGCTTAATCGAATCTTCATCTAAATTAAATGTTATCGTGGCAAAGCGCGTCGTTGTGCCATTGCTTAGTTTTGAGATGCGGGCTAGTGATTTTTTGATTGTTGGAAGATGTTCCGCAATTTCGGGAAATAATTTTTGTAGAACTTGACAGTTTTTTAGTACCACAAAAAATCTTTCTGGAGATTGCTCGCCGAGGGCGCGCTCTAGTTCTTGCCAGACTCTTTCTGGAACTAAAGCATCAACCTCGCCTTTTGCTAACATTTCTTGCATTAATTCATTGGTTTGCTTATACACTTTGAAATCAGGAAAACGCGCCGCAAATCGAGCTAATCGCAAAATGCGTACTGGATCTTCAGCAAATGCTAGTGAAACATGACGCAAGAGGTGCTTTTTTAAATCTTTACAACCGCCATGGGGGTCGATAATTTTTCCATCTGCGGTTTGGGCAATGGCATTTATCGTGAGATCGCGGCGCTTAAGATCGTCTTCCAGAGTTACGCTAGGGTCAGAATAGCAAACAAACTCGGTATAACCCTTGCCAGTTTTACGTTCAGTACGAGCCAAAGCGTATTCTTCGTGGGTTTTTGGATGTAAAAATACAGGAAAATCGCGCCCAACTTTACGAAAACCACGGGCCAACATTTCTTGCGGGGTCGCGCCAACCACCACCCAATCATGCTCTTTGACTGGTAGTCCTAATAATTTGTCACGAACTGCGCCGCCGACTAGATATATTTCCATTAAATCTCCAATATGTGTATACTCCTCGTAAAATGGATTTATACTTTGTTGCCCTTATTTTTTGCGATCCTCATTTACGTAAAAGTA
>CAZMGW010000045.1:0-10216 GCA_964565935.1 uncultured Coxiellaceae bacterium | reverse complement strand
TCGGTCACCCCAGGCTATAGATCTTACGTTTCCTTCGGAACGTTTTTGAATCTACTTATCTATTAAATTGATCCACATTATAAATATTTTACTTTCTTCTAAACATTTCTAATCTTGCTCACCAATTCTCCCATACTTGTGGGTAATGAATTAGGATAAAGCCTGCGTATAGCCACCGGATAGGTTCGCGTTCGTCTCGGGTATACCGATGCGCTACCAAAAAATAAGTAATTTAGCAGAAAAAATTGATTTGTATCACCGTGATTTTTACATTAAAAATTAAAAACCTTGCTCAAATAAGCTCGCCCTGAATCGGCAAAAATCACCACCATGATGTCGGATTCGGTCAGTTTTTCCGCATATTCCAGTGCAACATGCATAACCGCACCGCTCGACAAACCAACCAAATAGCCTTTTTTTGCCATCGATCTGGTCATCGCAAAAGTCGCTTCATCGCTAACAGGAACAATCTCATCAATCACGCTTCGGTCTAAAGTATCAGTTATAACATCCACCCCCATCCCTTCGGTTTTATACGCTTTGGGCGCCTCTGGCATCGACAACTTAGAAGTCATCGCATCAATACCGATTATTTTTACGTTTTTATTTTTTTCTTTTAAATATTTGCCAACACCTGAAATCGTTCCACAACTTCCCATACTAATAAAACAATGGGTCAACTTGCCTTGAGATTGCTCCCAGATTTCCGGACCGGTTGTTGTGTAGTGGGCCTTGGGATTTTCGACATTATAGTACTGGTTCGGCATGTAAGAACCGGGGATTTGCTTATGCAGTGTCTCTGCTTTTGCGTGATAACCATTAGGATCGTTCAGATTATCCGTATCTGGACAAACAAAAACTTTAGCTCCATAAGCTTGCAATGTAGCAATCTTTTCAGCACTGGTTCTATCGGGAGCAGTAATAATAACTTTATATCCTTTGATAGCACCAATCATAGCCAAAGCAATACCTTGGTTACCAGAGGATGCTTCAACTATTGTTCCCCCTGGTTGCAACTTTCCCGTGCGCTCAGCTTCTTTGATCATAAAAAATGCCGATCGATCTTTAATACTGCCGCCTGGATTTAAATGCTCTAATTTAGCCAAAAGAGTTGGCTTGATATCAAAATCAAGCTTAACCAAAGGGGTGTTACCAATTGCTTCAAGGAAGCTTTTTCCTTGATAATCTGTTTTAGAATCTGCCATATAACTTACTCCAATATTAGTTAATTTTTGAGTTTTTTGTTATGCTATCAAAGCAATCATAGTTAAACATTTTATAGATTTAATTTATCATTGAACAGCTAAAAATATTAATGCGCAATTTCTTCAGGAGACAACCATGACTACCCCTTGGCATTCAAAAACATTACCCGAAATCTTCAAAACTCTACAATCAAGCGAGCATGGCTTAACACAAGAAACCGCCGCACAACGCCTAAAAGAATACGGCCTCAATAAACTCCCCGAGGGAAAGGTAGATAGCTTGCTGGTTATTTTCTTACGCCAATTTCAAAGCCCATTAATTTACATTCTTATCGCAGCAAGCATAATTGTGTTTGTTATGGGAGAACCTGTAGACGGTGGAATCATTCTTGCAGTTCTTCTATTCAACGCCATTGTCGGAACAATCCAGGAGGGAAAAGCGCAAAACACTCTCCTTGCGCTCAATAAGTTCGTTGCAACAAAAGCAACCGTGCTTCGAGAAGGGAAAGAATTAATAGTACCTGATAAAGAAGTGGTTCCCGGTGATATTATCATTCTGCAAGAAGGAGAAAAAGTACCGGTGGATGCGCGGATAATCGCCACAACTAATCTAAAAATCGATGAAGCAGCCCTCACTGGCGAATCAGAACCAAAACACAAAATTATCGACACCCTGAACAAAGTTGATCTGCCAACTGCAGAACAAAAAAACATGGTTTTTAAGGGCACCCACGTTCTTGCTGGACACGGCAAAGCAATCGTAATAGCAACCGGCATCAAGACCGTAATAGGAGAAATTTCTAAGAAAATTGCAGCGATTGATACGGAAATCCCCTTAAAAGCCAATGTTCGCTGCCTATCCCAGCTTATCATCATTACTGTCGCCATCATCAGCACTTCGTTGTTTTTACTGGGAATTGTTCTGGACAAACCGATAAAAGACATGTTTATCACTGTCGTATCACTAGCAATCTCAATCATTCCAGAAGGGCTACCTATCGTAATGACGCTGGTGCTTGCAACTGGTGTCTGGAGAATGTCTAAACGCAATGCCCTGATAAAAAAACTCCAAGCGGTTGAAGCCCTAGGACAAACAAGAGTTATTGCTGTAGATAAAACCGGCACCCTGACAAAAAATGAGCTTGTGATTCAAAAAGTGTACGTTAATGGGAAATTTTTTGAGATCGAAGGACTTGGCTATGAACCAGTAGGAGCAATCAAATGCAACAATTGCGTGGTTGGTTCTATTGATCACCCTGAGCTTATTTTTGCTGGAAAGATCGCTGCCTTTTGTGCCAATGCCCGCGTGATGTTTTCTGAAGAGGAAAAATTATGGCACGTTACCGGCGATCCAACTGAAGCGGCAATGCTCGTGCTAGCCGAAAAACTTGGGCTTTACAAAGACGATTTGGAACAAAAATCTCCCCTCATTGGTGAAATCCCTTTTGACTACGAACTAAAATTTCACGCGACGCTTCATCAAATTGATGACAAAAAACTCCTGGCCGTTGTTGGCGCACCAGAAGCCATTTTAAATCTCTCGCAAAAAATATGGAGCACCGACAATAGCCGCCTGCTCACAGAAGACGAGAAATCCAAACTAGAATCCATTTTCATTTCTATGTCGCAAGAAGGCTTGAGGGTGGTTGCATTAGCTGAAACTAGCGACGCATCGGAAATACTTATCCCAGAAGAAATTAAATCTCTAACTTTTGTGGGGTTTTTGGGCATGAAAGACGCCCTGCGACCCGAAGTAGCAAAAGCTATGCAAGAGACTGCTTCTGCTGGCATTCGAGTAGTGATGATCACAGGCGACCACAAAATCACAGCACAAGCGATCGCTACAGAAGCCGGTATTTATAAAGACGGAGACCTTGTCCTCACCGGACAAGATATCAAGACCATGTCTGACGCTGAGCTTGCTGAAAAACTGGCTCATACCACCGTATTCGCGCGAGTAACGCCGGAGCATAAATTAAGAATCGTAAAAGCCTACAAAGCCGCTGGGGAAATTGTGGCCATGACTGGAGATGGCGTCAATGACGCTCCTTCACTCGTTGCCGCTGACCTGGGGGTAGCGATGGGAAAAATTGGTACTGAGGTAGCAAAAGAAGCCTCGGATATCGTATTACTAGACGATAATTTTGGCAGTATCGTTGCTGCCATAGAAGAAGGCCGCAGCATTTACAAAACAATCAAAAAAGTCCTGCTCTACCTCTTCTCTACGAGCCTGGGAGAGACACTAACTATTTCTGGTGCACTTCTATTGGGTTACCCCCTCCCTCTTTTACCAGCACAAATCATCTGGCTCAACTTTGTCACGGATGGCTTTCTTGATGTGGCGCTTGCGATGGAACCTAAAGAAGAAGGCCTGCTCCAAAGCAATTTCGAACGCCCAAAAAAATACCTGGTTGACAAACTTATGGTGCAGAGAATGTTTGTAATGGCCATTCCCATGATGATCGGAACCCTGTTTCTGTTTAGGGACTACTTTGAAATCGATCTTACCAAAGCTTGGACAATGTCATTCACAACCCTTGCGGTATTTCAGTGGTTCAACGCCTGGAGCTGTCGCCACGAATCAAAATCTATATTTCAAATGAACCCGTTTTCCAATAAATTTTTAGTAGGAGCCACATTGACTACCGTCCTCTTGCAACTGTTAGTGATTTACAATCCGCTAATGCAGAAGCTTCTGCACACTGTGGCTCTTACACCATTTGAGTGGCTTATAATCGTACTAATTTCCTCTTCTATAATTCTTACTGAAGAAATAAGAAAGTTTTTTTATAGAAGAAAGATGATAGTATAAACTTAAGATAAGATTGGTTGCAGAAATAGACGATCATCCTATTGATCTTAAAGGGCTTTTTTGCCTGCTGGGGCCGCGTTTATTAAATATAAAACTTGAGGGAAATTTCGGGCGATGAAAATAGCATTTATTCACAGCAATGAAAAAATCGGTACTGGCGCACATTTTATCAATGACCTTATCGCCTGCAAATTACAAGAAAAAGGCGCAGAGGTGAACAATTTTTATCCACAATTTTTGCTTAACGATACCCCTATTCACTTCAAAGGCATTAACAATATTCTCTTTTTTTATTCTTTATTAGAAAAACGGGACGAGGTACTCCGTCATGACATCATTCAGGGAACAACTTATACACCACTTGCCTTCTTGCGTTTTTCCAAACCCGTTGTGTCGCATTTTGGTTCAACTACAATAGGATTTTTGCGGGCGGTCCCAAAAACAAGTTCCCTGGAAAACGGATGTGGCGATATTTTTCTACGTTTAAGGCACGCAAATGTGATTCGCGAACTTAATATAAAAACCCGCCGTCCACTCAATGACATTTCTTCCATTGAAAAATACGCAGCGGAACGCGCGGACTACGTTATAGCCACTTCTAATATAGTAAAGAACGATCTCCTAGGCGAGGGTATCCCGGCTGAAAAAATTACAGTTATTCACAACGCAATTGAGGATTACTGGTTTGAAACACCTAATACAGATGTTGCTGATAGTCCTGCTCTTGTTTTTCTAGGCCGCGTTGGAGAAGACCCATTTACACTGAAACTAAAAGGGGTCGACCGACTTATTTGGCTCTTTGAGCGGTTTCCCAAAGTAAAAAAGTTTTCAGTAATACTGTCGAAGAACAAAAAGTTAGTTCAATGGCTACAAGGAAATATTCCCAACTATTTCGTCGCCCTAAATGCGGCCAAGGATACCATTCCTGCTCTGCTAAAAAAATATGCAGGAGGAATAGCGCTTATAACCTCACGCTATGAGGGTTTTTCGCTTAGTTTGATCGAGGCGATGTCACAAGGGTTGGTACCGATCTGTTTTTCCGTTGGCGTAGCTCCAGAAATTATCCGCAATGGTGAAAATGGGTTTATTGTTGAAACTCTTGAAGAAGCGGAGGAAAAAATCAGTCTTCTACTCACAAACACCGTTTTGCGACATCGCCTGTCTTTAAATGCTGGAGAAACCGCAAAACAATTTAGAGCTGATGTGATGATTGAAAAAACCCTTGCACTGTATCAAAAAATTCTGGGATAGAAATTACCACGTTTCTTATACAGGATTTATATTGCACCGTATTTTTTAAATATGCGCGCCAACAAGCAACACGCAAAACGAGCAATAAAATGCTGCAGCTAAAAAGTTTACAACCTACCTACTTCGCCACCACGACTAAAGCGGGACGCAATAGACGATCCTTTAACCAATACCCCTTCTGTACCACTTCCAAAACCACATTTGACTTTGCATTGGCATCTTCTTTGGTTGTAACCGCCATATGTTGCTCTGGATTAAATGCTTCGCCCAAAGGATAAATTTGTGTAATCCCGGATTTTTGCAGGGTTTCTAAAAACAACTTTAAGGTAAGCTCAATACCGTCATAGAACTCTTTTAGTTGCTCATGCCGATCGGTTTTTGCCATCAAACTACGTTCAAGATTGTCAACAATAACCAGCATTTCAGTCGCAAACTTTTCCAAAGCATATTTATGCGCATTAGCAATTTCGCGCTCTGCACGGCGCTGTGCGTTTTCAAGATCTGCTTTGGTCCGCAACCAATTATTCCAGTACTCTTGCGATTTTTGTTCGATCTGATTTAGTTTTTCTTCAAGCTGTTTGTAGCTGGGGTGTTCTAAAACCAAATGTTCGGGAACTTTTGACTCAAGCAACGGCTGCTCAGTCACTTCAGGTGCGTTTTTGTGTTCAGTAATTTCATTCATAAGACATTCCTCTATAAATAGTTATACATATCAAACTTTTATTGCAAATAAAAACTACTCCGTATCCATCAATGCGGCGCCAAGAAGCTTTGCCGTCACATCCACCGCCGCAATAGCCTGCTCATATGGCATTCTTGTTGGCCCAATCACCCCTAACACTCCAACCACTTTGTTATTTTTGCGATAAGGCGCAGTAATCATACTACAACCCCCCAAAGGTTCATAACCAGATTCTTCACCAATATAAATTTTCATCCCATCGGCATGCAAACATTGATTCAACAGGTGCAAAATGTCTCGTTTATACGCAAAAGCTTCAAATAACTCACGTAACTTGCTTAATCCAGAATGATCAGCAAAATTAAACATATTTGCTTCACCGGCCACCACATAATCACTTGTTTCCTGCTCTCCTAATGCTTTGTCAGTCATGTCCATAATCGTTTGCGTCAATTGTTCGATATTGCTGCGCTCTTGATTAAGAGCCGCTAACAGCTCCTGCTTGATTTGATGCAGATCTTTATTGCTAAATCGCGAGGTTAAAAAATTTCCCGCCTGTTGCAGCTCTGCGGCGGTATAACATCGATCGGTATAAATCACACGGTTTTGCACTTCACGCTGATTTAACACCAAAATCACGAGCACCCGATTACCCGACAGCGGTAAAAACTCCACCTGCCGTAAAATAATGCTTTCACGCCGAGGCAACATCACCAATCCGGTCAATTGCGTCATCGTCGATAGCATCGATGAAGCCGCAGCAACCAATTCTTTAGTATTTGCACATTGCGGCAATTGTGCAGCAAGCGCTGTTTTATCGCCCTCGGTAAAGCCTTGGATGTTAATCAAACTATCAACAAAAAATCTATACCCTCGAACCGTTGGTATCCGCCCTGCTGAAGTATGTGGTGAATTAATAAAACCAGCCGCTTCTAAATCCATCATGATATTTCTGATGGTTGCTGGGCTCATAGCAAGCTCAACTTCTTGCGCCAAAGTTTTTGAACCGACAGGTTGCCCCTCACGTATGTAGCACTCAACAAGGAGTTTTAATAATTTTCGTGCCCGTTCGTTTATCGGTACTGGAGTTCCCATAGTGCTAAATTCTAACTGTAACCAACAAAAAATTAAATATAAAATAATTAGTAGATTTGGTAATAACTGATTGTAACGCAAAGCTTAACATATTGATTTACAACAACACAAGACAAGGGCTACCAAACAAATTGATCAATATAGAATTTTCTCAGCTGTATCAGCTATTTTGGCGCCTCTATCTACAGCCCATTTTGCTGTTTTTGTGGTTGTTACACCTAAATCAACCACCGCTTTTGCATAAACACCCACCACAGGGATTAAAGGTAAAAAATCGCCAAGATAACGAGCCACATTAGACAACTTATCTAGCCGACCAAGATGCTTTTTCATCCCTCCCAATAATTTTTGGGCACGATCTAAAGCAGGGCCCACAGGGGTATTGATTCTGATTACCTGCTTAAGCTGGTCCGTAGTCGCATCGGTATCTCTCACTATTTTACTTATCTCATGAGCAATCTTTTTAAAAGTGGGAACAACCCTGGTGTCATTGGGGTACAGTTTTTCCTCGGCACTATTCATAGCTTTTTTTATACTAGCATTATGCTCATTAACGGTAGTAAGCAAAACTTGAATTTCGGGTTGTGTTTTCGACCAATTATTCATTACCGTAACTGGGTCACCAGTGATTTGTGCCAACACCTTGTCTATCTCTGCAGTTATTTGCTGGGTAGAATGTTTTAACTCTTCGCTCACTTCCATGCGACCAGATAGTTTTTGATACTTGCGCAGCATCTCCTGTTTAGTTTTTATTAAATCATTAATCATATCCTTAAGCTCTGCGGTTTTAAGATCAGGTGTTCCCAAAATAGCCATAATTAGATTGGTCAGCCCTAATGCTCTAGTTGCACCCCATTTTGTTGTTTTTGTTGCCACCACCCCGAAATTAAGAACAGCTTTTGCATAATTACCCATAACAGGAATCGTGGGTAAAAACTCAGCAAGGTAATGTGTCACGGTGGCCATTTGATCCAATCGGCCAAGTCGCTTATTTAACTTCATTAACGAATTTCTAATTTGGTTTAAGGTGGAATCGGTGAGAACCTTTGTTCTCACTAATTGCTTGAGCTCCACAGCGACTTTATTGACGCCTCCAATCCTTTTATTTATCTCTCGCGCTATCTTTTTAAAAACAGCCCTTCTTTGATCGCCTTGTCCAAGCTGCTTTTCCGTGTTGTCCAAAGCTTCTCTCATACGATCGTTGTGCTTATCAACAGCAGCCAATAACTCTTGAATTTTTGGCTGCACATCTTGCCAATTACTTCGTATAGCAGCTGGATCTGATTCGATCTGCTTCAAAATTGCATCAGCCGTTACCATTATCTGTTCGGCGGAACGCTCTAGTTCTTGCGCACCTTCTAAACCCGCCCCTTTTTCTAATTGACCAAGCAACCCTTGATACTCACTCAAGATTCCATCTCTGGCGCTTTTCAAATCCTTAACAATATTCGCAAGTTCCGCAGTATCAACCTCTGGTGTGCCTAAAAAGACCCTGATTTGGTTGGTAAATTTTAGGGCCTCATCAGTACTCCACTTAGTTGCTTTTGTTACCATCACCCCAAAATCAAGAACTGCTTTAGCATAATCACCCATAACAGGAATAATGGGCAAAAATTCAGCCAGGTAATGCACCGCATTGGCCACTTGATCCAAATGGTTAACTCGCCTTTGTAACTTCACCAACAACTTTTTGGTCCGATTTAAAGCAGAATCTTGAAGAAGTTTTTCCCTTACCAGCCGCTTAAGCCTTGTAGCAGTTCTATCGACCACCCCAATTCTTTTATTTACCTCGTGTATGGCTTTTTTAACAGCAGGAGCAATTTTTGCGTCGCTTTGGTCAAGCTTTTTCTCAGCATCGATTAACACCCTTTTTATGCGAGCGCCCTGCTCACCAATGGAAGTTAATAAAGATAAAACTTTCGGCCGTGCTTCTTGCCAATTATTTGGCATGGCGATGATGATATCAGCCGCTTGCTCTGATGTTTTGCTAATCGCAGCAAGGATCTGTTCGGTAGAATGAGGAGGTGTAACTTTTTTAAGTAGCTCGGCGGCTTGAGGGGTTATAACTTTTAACGCTTCTGCTGCTACATCAGCGGTCACGTAACGAGACCTTTCGTTTTCAACTTTTTTTATTAAGGTGCTTAAGGGTTGTTTTAATAATTTACCGCGCTCGATTGCAGATAGCTCTGCACCCTGATCAGCAATTGATTGCAAAACATTACGGAGATTGTTTTCAAGATTTTTATAGATTGGATCTTTTTTTGTGGACGCAAGAACAGACAGGTCTTGTAAAAGTGTTTGCGCCTCAACGTACATAACAGCCGGATTACGGATATCGCCAATCTTGGTAAGCTTTTTTATATAGTCATCCCAAATAGCTTTGTTTTTTCCCGGCAACATAAAAACCCTCTTTTTGGAGTTTTATCAATGAGATAACTTTACCCGGATTGCTTTTTAAAAGCAATCAGTAGTCTTGCAAGCCTGGACTGATGTTTCCCAGTTTTTGGTTGACCTTAAAAACACCATGCTCCTTATTTTTTAGCAGCGCCTTGTGATTTGCCAAAAACACCACTAACGCCAGGTGAAGCATTTGGGGTTACAACCATACCTTTTCCTTGAGGACGAGGTTGTGGCGTCGACGGTGGCGGCACCTCCTTCCTTCTTGATGGTCCAGGATCGGCATGTGAGGATTCCGGCGTATGTTTTTTTTCCCCATGTTTATATGAATCCTTCTGTGTTTCTCGAAAGCCCGACGCTATTTTTTGAGGTTGCAAGTAAGTTCTTTTTTTACACGTTTTACTCAAATAATCATTCGAATTCCCTGTTTCACAGTCAGAACCACAAGTAGCATCAGCACTAGAAACAGCGTCAGCGTCAGCGTCAGTGTCAGAACCGGAATCAGAGCTAAAGTCAGATTCTGTGTCTGATGAAACGGGTGTATTGGGTGGCGCTGGAGGCGGCATAAGCTCTCCAGTTTCTGCCGCACTATAGAAGCGGGGATGACTTTGCATGATCTTGCGGCGCTTTTTCCCTGGTTCATCGTCAGATTCAAAGGCACGTTTTTCGCCCGATAAAACTGTTTGTGTTGACTGGTCGGCTTTACCGGCTGGTAGCGGTGCGGGGAGTTCTGCCTCGTCATCCGCATCATAACCGTCATCATCTGCTTGTGAT
>CAZMGW010000044.1:0-10638 GCA_964565935.1 uncultured Coxiellaceae bacterium | reverse complement strand
TTTGGATTTATTTAAAACGCAGGAAAAATTAAAGCAGGCCTGTGAATTTTTATACCAAGTGGCAAAAAAGGGCGAGCCTATCGTTTTTATAGGTACGAAAAAACAAGCTCAAGAATTAATAAAAGAGAAAGCCACCACCGCAAAAGCTATGTATATAACAAATAGATGGCTTGGCGGAACTTTGACTAATTTTAGTATAATCAAAAAAAATCAATTCAGCTCCGAAGGAGTAAAATGCTTCACCAGTCCATATTAAAAATAAAACAACAATTCTGCTTCGAAGGAGCTAAAGGCTTCACCAGCCCAGCCTAAGCCGCGTTTTTTGCGGCGCAGGGCTGGGAAACTAGGCACCACCACCAATCCTAGGCTCCGAAGGAGCGAAATAAAAAGACCTATTTTAAAATCTCCTTTAAATCGTTTATGTCTTCAACAAACCCCACAGGATTAAATGCCGCCAATTGCTCTTTTTTATGATGCCCATAGCAGGCGGCCAAGGCGTCGACCCCGGCATTTTTAGCAAATTCCATGTCAAAGATTGTGTCACCGATCATGAGCGCGTCTTGTGGTTCATTCCCCAACTCATCCAGTAACGTGGTTAACATGTCGGGGTGTGGTTTGGGAAATCCATCATCAGGAGTGCGTGTGGCCGCAAACAGCCCTTTTATTTTGGCTATGTTCAACGCCATTTCTAGTTGTGCTCGTGGCTTGTTGGTGGCGACTGCCAAAGTAAAACCTTGATTTTTGAGATAGGTCAGGGTTTCAATTGCACCGGAGAAAAAATAAGTTGCTAGTTTTTCCTCGTTGTAATGCGCATGAAACGCATCGGCAAAAGTCTTGTAGTTTGTGTCAGGAAGTAGTTGTTGGTGGATAACTGCTAAGCTTAAACCAATATATTTACTAACCTCAGAAGCTTCAGGAGCCGCAAAACCTAAATCCGATGCTACTTTTTGCACCGACTCAACAATCAAGCCGGCAGAATTAACCAAAGTACCATCCCAATCAAAAACTATTAAATTATAATTTTTCATAAGCTCTCCCCTTGATTAATTTACCACGATACCAACAAAACACATCTTTTTTGTTATGCGCGCATCCGGCAATGCCTTCTAAAATTCATTTATATTTTATTTTTGAATGAAGAAGAGTAAAATGACAACTGTTTAAAATAAACCGAAAATTATGCAAACTAACATGGAGATATTTTATGCCAGCAGGTCCAGGTAAAGGTATTGATGAAATCACCTCGGAAGAGATAGCGGAAATGAGCACGGAAGAGCTAGAAGCATTTTTTGCCGAACAAGATCTTGCCGCACAGGAACTTGCTAAACAACCGATAAGCGATGAAGAGGCAGGTGAATTAATTACCGAGTTTTTGCTGGAAGAAGAATTAAGATTTAAAAAAACATTGGACGAACTGAAAGAGCAAGGAATATTAAGCGCGAAAGATGTAGAAGTATTATTGACTAAACCAGAAACGCAAGCAAAGTTAACAGAGAAAGAGGAAGATGAATTAATTGCCGAGTTTTTGCAGGATGGGGCACATGCCGAATTAATGGAAACGGCATCGGTGGAGGATTTGCCGAAAGATAAGCTATATGCCATCGAGTCAGAACTGGCTCAATCACAAAAAAGTATTGCTGATGTAATTAAGGAAGCTGATATTTTTGAAGAGCCGCCAGTGCTTGCGAGTGATCAACTTACTGAATCTGTAAGAGAATCTTCTCCAATACCACCTAAGCCTAATGAATCTTCTGTAGTGCAAGTTGATGCTTCGGGAGAGAAACCTGCAGAGGAAGAACCACCGTCCGCGAAAGGGCCGAGTGAGCAAGTTACTGCATCTGTAAGAAAACCACCTCCTCCAGTGCCAACTCGACGGCCCCCTCCAGTACCAACTCAACGGCAGCCACGACCAACATGGACCCAACGCCATAGCTTTAATGTTGAGCAAAGAAGAGAAAGTTTTCAAAAGGCTAAAAAAAAGGCGCTCGAAACATTATCGGCATTGAAGGTTGAGGTTAAAAAGAATGAAAAGGCAGATGCGATATTTTCTAATTTACAAGAGCATATTAATAAGCTTGATCAGTTCATTGGTCATATTGTAGAGAAATACGAGGCAAAGAGACGTAATAAGGAATTATCACGGATGGATCTAGGGCAACTAATAGGTGAGAAGAAGTCTCTAATGGAAAAATATCCGGAGATGCCGAGGACTAAAGCAATCGCGGGGCAGTTAACGACTATAAACAAGCGGCTAGTTCTCTTTAAACAAAGCATAGACGTAGGAAACTTGCTTTGTGTTGTTATGTCTGACTTAAAGGATGTTCTGCGCAACCAGGCTTCTTTGAAAGGGTCATCTGAGGGTATAAAGAAACAACGAGCTGAGTTGAATACAAGACGTATAACTTTACAAGAAGATATTGAGATTGCAAAAAAAAAGGAGGAGTTAGTAGGAAAAGCATTGCAAATGCCAGAGGGGAAAAAGCGGGCTAATATCATAAAGCAGCTAGTTAAGATAAATACGGATCTAGAGCGCCGTAAAATGTCGCCAGATCAGATAGAAGGTAGGCTGGTTGAGATAAGGAAGAAGAAGCCAGTGGAGCCTGAAGCTGCGGGAAGTGGGCCGCCACGAAGGTAATTGTGTTTCTGTTAGCAGTAACAAAAATTGGGAAAAACCACTTTTCAATTTTTTCGCAGGCAATTGCGCTGAAACGATACCCCATAGTTAGGCAATATCCACCTACCAGCAAGAGTTAATCCGATAAGTGGACAAGCGTGTTTCGTTTTTAATTACACCACAGATTCGCATCATGTTGTAACTATAATAAAATTGGTTTAGAATTGCGTAGAAAGCTCACGAAAAAAGCTATATAACGCTTTAAAAAGTATAAACTTAAATACTTTAAAAATAGGAGAAGTAAAATGGTAAAACCCAAGCCACTACAAGACCTACAAAATAAATACAATAGGTTAAAGGAGCTTGTAAAATCACCGAGATTAGAAAAAATCATCAAGGAGTTCCTTGAGTTTGAAGACCAACCACAGGTGAAACCAGCGGTGATTAGGGATGACCTAGTCAAACATGATGAAACTGTAAGCGTCCTTGAAAATCTCAAGCAACACATGAATGACTTTTGGTCAACAGTCAAAGCGATGAAGGAAATGGGGGGTGATATTCAAAAAATTTTGCAGTCAGAAGATGCAGAGGAGTTGGATAGTAATCTACAAACAATAAATACAGAATGTGAAAATTCGATGAAAACTAAAAAAGAAGGGGATAAGCCAACCGCAGCTAGAGCCAGAAAGGGATTGGTGAATTTATTGGGCCAAATGAAGAGTTGGAGTCTTAAGGCAGAGAAGTTTTACACCGAAAAATTAGTATCACCCTTAGAAAGGGCGCAGGACAGGATGCAGCAGAAGGCTTTGGAAATAGCAGATCGACAGTTAGGAAAAGCGCAGCAGAAAATACAAAAGTGGCAATCTAAGCCAAAGCCGTCGAGGTCTAAAAATTTTGTGGATAGAGGGTTTTAAAAAACATTTATATGTATAGCTAAAAGAGTTTTATCTTACAACAAACCCCATGGCTAGGTTGCTGGCCGTGGGGTTTTTTTTAACTGCTTCTAATACCCAGCCCCGTTAGGGGGAAATAAAATTTGATTGTAACGGTCTTGCAAGAGAACCCAGAAAATCACAAAATAGATCATCATGCAAAACAGTTTTGACATCATCGTTGTTGGCGGTGGGCATGCCGGTATTGAAGCCGCCTATGTTTGCGCTCGTATGGGCGCGAAGACGTTAATGCTTACACACAATATCGCTACCATTGGCGAGATGTCATGCAACCCTTCTATTGGCGGTATCGGCAAAGGCCATCTGGTTAAAGAAGTCGATGCGCTTGGCGGTCTCATGGCACGCGTGATTGATCGATCTGGCATTCAATTCCGTACTTTGAATGCGAGTAAAGGCCCAGCAGTTCGTGCTACACGCGCTCAAGCTGATCGCATTTTATATAAGCAAAACGCCCGACACTTTCTTGAAACTCAGCCGAACCTTTCAATCTTGCAGCAAACTGTCGATAAATTAATTATAAATCAAAATCGGATCGAAGGTGTTGTTACTAATCTTGATTTAAAATTTAGAGCTCAAATCGTTATTCTAGCAGTTGGTACCTTTTTAAACGGCAAAATTCATATTGGTTTGAATAGCTTTCCAGGCGGACGCGCTGGTGATCCGGCGTCAGTTTCTTTGGCTGAGTTTTTGCGGTCCCTTGGCTTAAATACCAGCAGGCTTAAAACTGGAACTCCGCCGCGCCTAGCAGGAAATACAATCGATTACAGCCAATTAATTGAACAAAAGAGCGATGAGCCGTTGCCAGTATTTTCATTTTTGGGTAATGCGAGTGAGCATCCGCGCCAAATGAGTTGTTTTATTGCACGCACCAATGAGCGCTCTCACGAAATTATTCGTCAAGGCTTGGATCGTTCGCCGCTTTTTACCGGCATCATTGAGGGTAATGGCCCACGCTATTGCCCCTCAATTGAAGATAAAATTCACCGTTTTGCTGATCGCACTTCGCACCAGATTTTTCTTGAACCCGAAGGCCTGGCTACGAATGAAATTTATCCCAATGGCATTTCGACGAGCTTGCCATTTGACGTGCAGATAGAATTGGTGCGCAGTATTGAAGGTTTGGAAAATGCAGAGTTGCTCCGGCCGGGTTATGCGATTGAGTACGATTTTTTTGATCCGCGGGATTTAAAGCCGACGCTTGAAACCAAAGCAGTTGATGGTTTATTTTTTGCTGGGCAGATCAACGGGACTACTGGTTATGAAGAGGCGGCAGCACAAGGGCTGCTTGCGGGGATCAATGCTGCTCTGCAGGTTCATGGTAAAGAGCCATGGTATCCGCGACGGAGTGAGGCTTATATTGGAGTGATGGTCGATGATTTGTTAACGCGCGGTACCACTGAGCCTTATCGGATGTTCACCAGTCGAGCGGAATATCGTTTGTTACTTCGGGAGGACAATGCTGATCTGCGTTTGACCGAAATAGGGTACCGCTTGGGTTGTGTTGATGAGAATCGCTTTAAAATTTTTTCCGCTAAACGAAATGCAATTGAGAATGAAAAAAGCAGGTTGCGCGATATTTGGATTCGACCAAATACGCCGGCAGGGGAAGTGTTTAGTGCACTTACTCAACAGCAATGCGAGCGTGAATATCGAGTTCTAGAGTTATTGCGCCGGCCAGAGTTAAATTATATGAAAATGGTGGAGCATGGTTTTATTACTGCAGATGTTATTCCTGAGGTTTTTGAGCAAATAGAAATCCAAATGAAGTATCATGGCTATATTGAAAGGCAGTTGCTTGAAATTGAGCGTTACGGCAGGAATGAAGAAACCAAAATCCCTCCAGACTTTGATTATGATTTAATTAAAAACTTGTCAAACGAGGTGCGGCAAAAGCTGAAAAAACAGCATCCGGTTACCATTGGCCAAGCATCCAGAATTTCTGGGGTTACCCCGGCTGCGATTTCCGTTTTGTTGGTTTATCTGAAGAAAAATCGATAATCTGCGTTGGCAAAACTTATGGATTTTTTGCTTTTGGAACAGCCGCTTTTGCATTGCTGTATACTTCTAATTCTCCATCTGAAACATAGGTAGTGGATCGCATGTAAAAGCGGCCATTCCAACGCCAAATCCATAAGTTTTGACCTATCCAAAATTTAAATTTTACTTTGGGACAAAAAATACATCTAAATTTTAATGAGGTAACCCTGATGTCATCTCGGGTGCCGTTGCATTGGTTTAGGGCTGGGAACAAGGTGTCCCCGACAATCCTAAGCTCCGCAGGAGCGAAATAAAAATAACCCAGGTGTCGCAACACTGCTTTTGATGTAAAATTACCCGACTAAAGATTGATGGAGATTTTTTATGATCGTCCTTTCAGGAGACATTGGTGGAACCCATGCTCGCATGCAATTGACCGAGATTGCTTCGGCCAATAAAATGAAGGTTGTCGCAAGTGCTCATTATAATAATCACGATCACTCTAGTTTTCTCGATATTATCGCTGTTTTTTTAGTTGAAACTAAAGTGAATGTAAATCGTGTTGTCAGCATTTGTTTTGGGGTCGCGGGCCCGGTTATTAACGACAAAGTTAATGTCACCAATCTACCATGGGTAATTAGCGCCGACGAGATTAGGAATAAGTTAAAAATAGACAATGTTGAGTTGATTAATGATTTTACGGCAATCGGTTATGGTCTTGAGGTTTTGCAGCCGCAAGATTTATGTACGCTACAGGTCGGCAAGCCGCGAGAAAGCGCTGTTAAAGCTTATATTGGTGCTGGGACTGGTTTGGGAGTTGGTTTTATGACCAATTGTCCGGAAGGGTATTTTGTGCACTCGACTGAAGGGGGGCACATTGATTTTGCCCCAACTGACGCCACTCAATTAGAATTATTAAAATACTTGCGTAAAAAGCATCATCGGGTTTCATTTGAGCGAGTTCTTTCGGGCCAGGGGGTGGTAAATATTTATAATTTTGTGCGTGACAATAAGATTTTTGGCGAAGAAGAGAACTTGGAGTTGCGATCTTTGGTTGATGGTAACAAGAATATTGATGTTGCTGCGGCTATTACTGAGTGTGCGATTAAGCACCAAGATGTTATGGCAATGCGAGCACTTGATATGTTTATTCGTATTTATGGCGCGGCGGCGGGTAATTTGGCGCTTACAACTTTGCCCTATGGCGGACTTTATATTGTCGGTGGTGTTGCGCCGAAGTTATTAGCACAGATCAAGCAGGGAGGTTTTTTGGATGCTTTTTGCGATAAGGGCAGAATGTCCGGGTTGCTTAAAGAGATACCGCTGCATGTCGTTTTATATGAGGATGTTGGTTTGCAGGGTGCTGCGGTGCGCGCTGGATCTATTGCAATCCCAAATCCATAAGTTTTGGCCCATCTAAAATCTAAGGTAGCCCTGATGAAACAGCACATCGCTGTGCTTATCTGCTAGTTTACTAATTAATAATATTACTAATTGCTTCCGCCAAATAAACAGCCCAGCCTTTTCTTGATATTCCATAGTCTTGGTTAATTTTTTCGACCAGAAGTTCAGAGTTTTTGGGGCGCTTGGCTTTGGTTGGGAACTCTGCGGTAGTTATTTTGTTTATTTGTTTTGCTTTTAGTGGGAATTTATTGCGTCCAAGTTCGATAATTTTTAGTGCAAATTCGTACCACGTGGTGGCGGGGGAGTTGCAATAATTATAAACCCCCCATTTTTCTTGGCCCAGAGAAATTTTTTCAGCAATTTCTAATAACACTCTGGCAATATCAGCTGCAGCTGTGGGGCAGCCGAATTGATCACCAACAATATTTAAAACATCGCGTTCTTGTGCAAGGCGTAAAATGGTTTTAACAAAATTATTTCCATATTGGCCAAAAACCCAGCTCACGCGCAAAATAACGTGTTTTTGCCAAGTGTTCTCGATAGCTTGATCGCCGGCTAACTTACTTTTTCCATAAACCCCTAAAGGTCCAGTTGTATCAATTTCGGTGTAGGGGCTAATTTTTTCTCCAGAAAACACATAATCAGTGGAGAGATGCAGCAGCGGCAAATTGTATTGCCGGCAAAGCGTAGCTAAATTCTGCGCGCCAGTGCAATTAACTTGATAGGATTTTTCAGGCTCGTCTTCGGCGCGGTCGACGTTAGTGTAAGCGGCAGAATTAATGACAAGATTGGCGTCTGGGTTTTGTTTAAACACGGATTCAACTTGATCAATGTTTGTGATATCAACGCTATCAATATCAAAACCAGTGGTTTTGATATTTTTAGTTTTTGCAAGCTGTTCAATTTCTTGACCAACTTGTCCTTTGTTGCCAAAAAGTAATATGTTCATGATAGAACCATTAAAACTATTTTAGATCGATGGTAAAAACTCAATTGGAATTTCTGAAAGCCGGGGGTTTTTTTTATCCTTCGGCGACAACAATATAGGCGTATCTAATTTGGGCCACTCAATAGCAATATTTGGATCATCCCATGCAATGCCGAATTCATCTTCGGGATGATAGCAGTTGGTGCATTTGTAATAAAAATCAACAAACTCGCTGAGCGCATAAAAACCATGTGCAAATCCAGCTGGAATGTAGAGTTGGTGGTGATTGGTATCGCTTAAAATAACAGAACCCCATTTGCCGAATGTTGGTGATCCTTTGCGAATATCAGCAAAAACATCGAAAACCTCTCCCCTGAGTACCGTTAGGAGCTTTGCTTGGGGGTGTTTGAGTTGATAGTGTAAACCGCGTAATGTTCCTTGTTTAGAGCGCGAAATGCTGTCTTGGATAAAAGGTTGGTTAATGCCAATGTCGTGGTAACGTTCTGCTCGAAAGTTCTCCAGAAAAAATCCGCGTTCATCAGCAAAAATTTTTGGTTCAATTATTTTAACCCCAGATAGTTTGTGCTCGGTCACCCTCATATCGTTTTAACCTTATTTATTTCCAAAAAAACCCGCACATGCTTATTTTTTTTCTAATAGAATTTGGTATTAATGTGTAATGTCTTCCAATAAAAAATCCTAAGTACATCATCAATCCATTTATTATCACCTTCGGTAGAGTAAAGTATGCGCGGTTATTTATGCAATATTTTATGGCTGATTGCAAGTATTTAAATCCATCACCGATGTGGCTGTTAAAAGTTTCAAGGATCCAAGGGTTCATTGCATGAAACACGCCAATATCAAAATAACGTTTGAACTCTTGTGCGGTCGTATAATTATGTGAGTGGTAGATCAAGGCATCAGACTTGTATGCGATTTTCCACCCATGCATTAGCATTTTTGCTGCCGCATACATATCTTCAGATACTATAACGTTCTCTGGAAGACCGCCAATGTCAAGCAGGGCGGTTTTTCTGTATGCAGCGAAGTTGTCAGAGTTCATGCAAACATTTATCCCCAAATGCTTACGGTCTTTATAGGTTTTGATCGAGCTTGTTGCGGGGTAGTTGAATAAACGCTGATGCGCTACTAAAACCGCTGCATCTTTGTTTGGCAATTGGCGACCATAAGCACAACCAACTTTCTCATCAGTGAATGCTTTAAGGATGCTTTCGATAGCGTGTTCGTTGGCGAAGCTCACATCTTGAGTTAAAAACATATAAACATCAGCATCGGTCAGCGAGGTTGCATACTTGCGAGTTGTGCCATGGTTGAAGTCGCTCTTTTTGATGGTAGTGTATGGTATGTTGTGAGCTTTTAATATTTCAGTGGTTGTGTCGGAAGAAGAGCTGTCTATAACCAATATGTGATCTGGTTTAATGGTTTGTCGTTGAATAGTATTTAATAACAGACTAAGCGTGCCGGCAGCGTTGTAAGTGGGAATTATAAGTGCGGTTCTTAAATTTGCCATTGTCTAAAACCAGTTATTTTTTAGATGCTATTGATTTTAGTACATTCTGCTTCTTTTACAAAAGGTTATTTGTGTGCGTTATTGGTTGTAATTTATTATAAGGCTATAGCCAAAATAATTTGACAATCACGCGCTAAGGACTAGACTTTTTAAAAATAATATTTTTCTTTAAAGGGAAGGTAAAATGAATAAATGTCTATTAGGTGTGATTTTTTTAAGCGTCAGTTTTTTTATAACTTCTGCTCAAGCTACAGACAATATTTATAAGATAGATACGAATGGCGCAGAAGACTCTCCAAAGTCAATTATGGATTTGCCTGCGCAGGATCGAGTCAAAGCCGATGTCAATTATTTAAATGTAAAACCTAGTGCTACTTTTGGGGCTTTTGCTGGTAAACGAGCTCTTGGTCAAGGTCAGGTATTATTGCCATTTGGTGGTGATGGTGTTGCAAGTACTTTTTATGGGGCTCTTGAAGCTACCGCTTCGGGGAAAACTTCAACTGGCTATTCTGGTGGATTTGGTGGTGGATACCGTGAGGTTTTTAATAACTCCTATCTCTTGGGTGGTTATGCATTGGCTGATTATAATCGTTCTCCCCTAAAGCATAATTTTTGGGTGGGCGGTTTTGGTGTTGAAGCACTGGGTTATGCTTGGGATCTTCGAGTGAATGGCTACATTCCTGTAGGCAAGAAATATTGGCTTGCTAATACGACAACTGGAGCTTATGAGGAAGCTGGTATCGGATTTGATGCTGAAGTTGGTAGAGTTTTGCCTATTCCCAAGACCCAAGGAGTGCGATTATTTGTGGGTGGTTATCGTTATTCTATGAATAATACTATCGGCAATATTACAGGTATTGAGGCGCGATTGGTGTATCCAATAACTCGCCATATCACTTTAGAGGTTCGTGATTCTTATGATTCGACAAGATATAACATTGCTATGGGTGGACTGCGTTTGACATTGGGTGGTTACAACAACAATGAAAATAAAGAAGAATTAGGGATATCGGGGCGCATGTCTGATCCAATCGAGCGTAACTTTGCTAATTTTGCCAGCTGCAATACTACAGTGATTAATAGAAAATAGGTTAACTAGAGGTCGTTCATAAATTCTACCTCGAATAGACTAGCCTATATTCAAAAAAATCAATTCTGCCCCAAAGGGGCTATAGGCTTCACCAGCCCAGCCTAAGACGAGCGAAGCGAGTCGCAATGATATGGACTC
>CAZMGW010000043.1:0-11429 GCA_964565935.1 uncultured Coxiellaceae bacterium | reverse complement strand
TCGGCGCATTTTTCTACATTTGTGGGTAATGAATTGGGCTTAGCCTACCAAGCTTTTAGATTACAAGGAGAAATTGTGATGACTTTAAAGAAAACTGCGTTTAACGCCAAACATCACGAGTTGGGCGCCAAAATGGTGGACTTTGCCGGTTGGGAAATGCCCCTTTATTATGGCTCGCAAATTGAAGAGCACAAAATGGTGCGTCAAGATGTGGGCATATTTGACGTGTCGCATATGAACATTCTTGACATTGAAGGCAAAGGCGCGCGCGATTTTTTACGCTATTTATTTGCCAATGATATCGACAAACTCAAAGTTCCTGGCGCCGCACTTTATAGCTGTATGCTAACTGAAACTGGCGGCGTAGTTGACGATTTAATTTGTTATCGCAAAACAGCTCAGGATTATCGAGTTGTTGTAAATGCTGCCACCCACGACAAAGATGTTGCCTGGTTTAAGCAACAAATTAAAAATTTTGATGCCAAGTTAACCGAGCGTACTGACTTTGCAATGCTGGCAGTGCAAGGCCCAAATGCTCGCGAAAAAATAAAAGCCGCATTCACTCAAGAGCAAATTCAGGCAACGGAAAATCTAAAAACATTTTACGGTGTTGATGTTAATGGCTGGTGGATCGCGCGCACCGGCTACACTGGCGAAGATGGCTATGAAATCATGATCCCGCAAAACGAAGCGGTAGCCTTTTGGGATAAGTTAATAAAGGCCGGCATCAGACCAAGCGGTTTGGTTGCCCGCGATAGTTTGCGTTTGGAAGCTGGCATGAGTCTTTATGGTTCTGAAATGGATGAAAAAGTGACCCCACTTGAATCTAATTTAACTTGGACCGTTGCATTTGAACCAGCCGATCGAGATTTTATCGGTCGCAAAGCGCTTGAAGAACAGCGTAGCGCTGGACTAAAAAGCAAATTGGTTGGTTTGGTGCTTGAAGAAAAGGGTGTGCCAAGAAGTCATCAAAAAGTAATTGTGCCAGATATTGGTGAAGGCGAAACCACAAGCGGTGGTTTTTCACCAACGTTGAATATGGGGATTGCTTTGGCTCGCGTTCCGATCAACACTGGTGATAGGTGTTTTATTGTAATCCGCGATAAACAGCTGGCTACGCGTGTAATCAAACCGCCTTTTGTTCGCCACGGTAAACAAAATTTTTAACAATATAATTTAAAAAACAGGAGAATATTATGGCTGATGTGAAATTTACTAAAACTCATGAATGGGTTCGTTTAGAAAATGATGGTACGGTTACTGTCGGTATTACCGATCACGCGCAGCACGCGCTGGGTGATATGGTGTTTGTGGAGCTGCCGGACGTAGGAAAGGCCGTTGTCTCTGGAAAAGAATGCGCGGTTGTCGAGTCAGTGAAATCGGCATCTGATGCGTACGCTCCGCTCAGTGGCGAGGTGACTGCGGTTAACGACGCTGTAGTAGCCAATCCTGAGCTTGTAAACAAAGATCCCCAACAAGAAGGCTGGTTAATCAAAATACGCCCCTCAAACCCCAAAGAATTGGATGCGCTTATGGATGCCAAGGCATATGAAGCGTATTTAGCAGAAACAGCCCATTAAAAAATCTTCATTGGAGGAGGTTAAATGCCATACATTCCGCATACCGAGCAAGATAAAAAGGAAATGCTCGCGCAAATAGGGGTAGACTCTACTGACGCTTTATTTTCAGAAATACCAAAAGATTTGCTTATTCAGGATCTAAAAAATATTCCCGAAGGGATGACCGAGTCTGAAGTGACTAGATTGATGCAAGAACGGGCGGGTAAAGATTATTCTGGTTTGTGTTTTATCGGCGCTGGTGCATACGAGCATCATATTCCTGCAGCGGTAACTGATCTAATCAGTCGCGGCGAATTTTTGACTGCTTATACACCATATCAAGCCGAAGCAAGCCAAGGCACCCTCCAGGTTATTTACGAATATCAAAGCATGATGTGTCACCTAATGCAGATGGATGTTTCTAACGCTTCGATGTACGACGGCGCGTCTGCTTTAGCGGAAGGTGTTTTAATGGCCACGCGCTTGCATAAAAACGAGGATGCAAAAACCATTTTATTGCCTCACTCGCTTCACCCCGCTTATCGCAAAGTAATAAAAACCGTCACCAAAACCCATAATTTTGAGTTGGTAACAGTTCCCTTTGATCCCAAAGGCGGCAATATAACTTTGGAAGCATTAAAACCCTATGAAGGCAAAGATGTTGCTGCGATTGTAATCTCGCAACCAAACTTTTTTGGCACACTAGAAGATGTTGATGAGCTAACAAATTGGGCGCATAAAAATGGAATATTGGTTATTGGCAATGTTAATCCAATAGCGACCGCTTTGTTAAAAGCTCCTGGCAAATGGGGTGAAAAAGGCGCCGATATTGTTGCCGGAGACGGTCAGCCTCTTGGTACTCCTCTTTCCTGCGGTGGTCCGTATTTCGGCTATCTTTGCACCAAAAAAGAATATGTTCGCCAATTACCAGGGAGAATTGTTGGTCGTACTGTCGATAAAGATGGAAAAACCGGATTTGTTTTGACCCTACAAGCACGAGAACAACACATTCGTCGCGCCAAAGCGACTTCAAATATTTGCTCCAACCAAGCATTGCTCGCAACTGGCGCAACAATTTATATGAGTTTGCTCGGGGCAGAAGGCATGCGCCGTGTTGCAGCAACTAGTCATACCAATGCCTCTTTTTTATACGAAAAAATGATTAAAATGAAAGAGGTAGAGGCGGTATTCGATAGGCCATTTTTCCATGAGTTTGTAGTACGCTTCCACAAACCCGTAACAGAAATTTTACACGGCTTGGCGGCCAATGGAATTCAGGGCGGCTTTGATTTGACTTTTGAATATCCAGAACTAGGCAACAGTTTATTAATTTGCACTACCGAAACCAAATCGCAAAAAGATCTGGAGTTTTATATCCAACAATTGGAGAAAGTGCTATGACGAAACTAATTTTTGAAAAATCCTGCCCCGGCCGTAGAGCTGCGTCACTCGCGCCTAAAGAATCCGCGAAAGTAAATATCGCAGTTAAATTTTTGCGTGAAACGCCGCCGCCATTGCCAGAAGTTTCTGAACTTGAGGTGGTGCGTCATTATACTCAACTATCACAAAAGAACTTTTCGGTGGACACGCACTTTTATCCACTAGGTTCGTGCACGATGAAATATAATCCCCACATTCTACAAAACTTACCCGGCCTTCCTGGTTTTGCCATGCACCATCCGTATTCAACAGAAGAATCAAGCCAAGGAGTCATGCAATGTCTGTATGAGTTGCAAGAGTATTTAAAGGAAATAACGGGCTTTCAAAGAATATCGCTAACCCCAAGCGCCGGAGCGCATGGCGAGTTTGCTGGCGTTGAAATGATTTACGCGTACCACCACGCGCGCGGTGATGCGGCGCGTACTGAAATTATTATTCCCGATGCGGCTCATGGCACTAACCCTGCTTCTGCTACAATGTGCGGTTATGTCGTCCGTGAAATTCCAACATTACCTGATGGCGATGTTGATCTCGAGGCTTTAAAAAAAGCAGTTGGCCCCCAAACCGCAGGAATAATGCTGACCAATCCATCGACACTTGGGGTGTTCGAAAGAAAAATTAAAGAAATTGCCAAAATTGTCCATGATGCAGGTGGTTTGCTTTATTACGATGGCGCTAATCTCAATGCGATTTTGGGCAAAGCTCGTCCAGGCGATATGGGTTTTGATGTGATGCACATGAATTTGCACAAAACTTTTGGCACACCACATGGTGGCGGCGGACCAGGTTCTGGACCAGTTGCCGTTAATGCAACTCTATTGCCATTTTTGCCAATTCCGATTGTTGGCAAAAAAGATGATAAATACACCTGGCTTACCAAACAAGATTGCCCGCGAACCATTGGCAGACTTTCCGCATTTGCCGGTAACACAGGAATTATGCTGCGTGCTTATATTTATATTCGCTTGCTTGGCGCTGCTGGACTCGCGCGTGTGGGCGAATATGCCACTTTAAACTCCAACTATTTAATGAAGGTTTTGCAAAAGCTTGGATTTACTGTGCCATACCCCAATCGCCGCGCCTCGCATGAGTTTATTGTAACGCTTAAACAGGAAGCCAAGGATTTTGGTATTACTGCCAAAGATTTTGGCAAACGATTGCTTGATTATGGCGTGCATGCGCCGACCACTTATTTTCCGATGTTGGTTCCAGAGTGCTTTTTAATTGAACCAACTGAAACCGAAAGCAAACAAGAAATTGATGCATTTGCTGAAACGATGGCGAAGATTTTAAATGAGGCTAAAACCAATCCTAATATTGTCAAAGATGCTCCGCACACGATGCCCGTCAAACGGCTTGATGATGTGAAGGCGGCTAAGGATATGGATTTTGTGTGGCGACCTTAGGTTTGCGCTTAAGTTTAAATCCGGCAGCTGCCGACTTTAGCTTGCGCAAATTTAGGCTGAACAACTACTTTGTCAAAACTCAAGCTTTGGTGATGCGATTAAATACGGTTAATATGGCCTAGTAAATACCGTAACTTATGAAAACCAAAAACAGAAAAATCATCTTTACCGGCGGCGGATCTGCAGGCCACGTGGTGCCTAATTTGGCATTAATAAAAAAATTCCGACAAGAAGATTGGGATGTAAATTATATTGGCTCGCAGAATGGAATCGAAAAAGAGTTAATTACTAAAGTTGGTGCACCATATCACATTATTGCAACCGGCAAATTGCGTCGTTATTTTAGCTGGCAAAATTTTATTGATCCGCTCAAAATTCTGCTCGGTATCATACAAGCATTTATTCTAATTCGTAAATTAAAGCCAGACGCCATTTTTTCTAAAGGCGGCTTTGTTGCTTTTCCCGTGGTTGTTGCGGCTTGGGTTAATCGCATCCCCGCTGTTATTCACGAGGCCGATTTAACTATTGGCCTTGCAAACAAACTTTGTTTTCCTTTTGCCACTAAAATTTGTGTGACCTTTCCCGAAACCATCAATCAAATTAAGAATAAGCAAAAAGCTGTCGTGACCGGCATACCAATTCGCGAAGAATTTTTTTATGGTAACGCTGAACAAGGGCGAGCAATATGTGGTTTTACACCAAATAAAAAAATAATTTTAGTCTTTGGCGGCAGTCTTGGCGCTGATCAAATTAATAAAGTAGTGCGCCAACTTTTGCCAGGTATTTTGGAACAGTTTCAAATTGCACATATTTGCGGGGAAGGCAAAATCGACGCTGGTTACGACTTTGCCGGTTATAAGCAGTTTGCCTATTTGCATGAAGAGTTTCCGCATATTTTAGCGGCCGCTGATCTGGTAATTTCACGCTCTGGCGCCAACAGCATTTATGAATTAATCGCCCTGCGCAAACCAAATATTTTGATACCACTGGCAAAAGCTTCGAGTCGTGGAGATCAAATTTTAAATGCCGAGTATTGTGTTGAACGTGGTATTAGCGAAGTAATATTGCAGGAACAATTAACCGCAGAGATTCTATTGAAAAAAATAGCAATGGTAGAGCAACAGCGCGACGTGATAATCGCGGCCATGAAAAAATTTGCCATATTAGAAAGCGTTAGATTGATTTATGAGATTGTTGCAGGAACCACTAACCGATAATTATTTTAAGGGGGATTTTTATGACACACGCCGATTATAAAGTTAAAGATATTAGCCTGGCTGCTTGGGGGCGCAAAGAAATGGATATGGCGCATAGTGAAATGCCAGGGTTAATGGCCTTGTGTGAAGAATATAAAGATACCAAGCCTTTGGCTGGCGCGCGCATTGCCGGTTGTATCCACATGACGATCCAAACAGCGGTGTTAATTGAAACCTTGATTAAGCTAGGTGCGGAAGTGCGTTGGTGTTCCTGCAATATTTTTTCTACCCAAGACCACGCTGCCGCCGCAATTGCGGCTATGGATATTCCGGTTTTTGCTTGGAAAGGGGAGACCGAAGAAGATTATTGGTGGTGCGTTGAGCAGGTATTGGTTGGGTCCAAAAATTGGCGCCCGAATTTACTGCTTGATGATGGCGGTGATATGACTTTAGTGGTTCATGAGAAACATCCTGAGCTTTTGACGGAAATTCGCGGGGTTTCAGAAGAAACAACCACGGGCGTGCACCGACTTTACGAAATGATGCAGAAAGGCACATTAAAAACACCAGCAATCAATGTTAATGACTCGGTTACAAAGTCAAAATTTGATAATTTATACGGTTGTCGCGAGTCACTGGTTGATGGCATTAAACGTGCTACTGGCGTGATGATTGCAGGTAAAACCATTGTGGTTTTGGGTTATGGTGATGTGGGTAAAGGTTGTGTGCAATCACTCAAGGGATTTGGCGCTAACATTTGTGTTACCGCAACTGGCAACCTAAGGGTAATTACCCATGAACACATGCTTAAAATGAAGGATCTTGCTATTGTGTGCAATATCGGACATTTTGATTCTGAAATTGATATTGAATCAACTCGGAAGTACAAATGGGAAAACATTAAACCTCAGGTCGACATTGT
This sequence comes from uncultured Coxiellaceae bacterium, assembly GCA_964565935.1. Lineage (GTDB taxonomy): Bacteria > Pseudomonadota > Gammaproteobacteria > UBA9339 > UBA9339 > JBAXAM01. The sequence continues at coordinate 4,906 of CAZMGW010000043.1, read as the reverse complement.
TCATTTTTCGGATGGCAAAAGAATAATTGTGCTTGCCGAAGGAAGGTTGGTGAATTTAGGTTGTGCAACTGGCCACCCCAGCTTTGTGATGTCGACTTCGCTCACCAATCAAATTCTTGCGCAGATTGAGCTGTGGCAGAACAAAGGCAAGTACGAAAATAAAGTTTATTGCTTGCCAAAAACTTTGGATGAAAAAGTTGCTCAGTTACACTTGGCCAAAGTCGATGCGCATTTGACTAAGCTCACCCCAGAGCAAGTAAAGTATTTAGGCGTTGATGCCGCAGGACCTTTTAAGATGGAAAATTATAGGTATTAAATCATTTGTTGTTTAAGCTATTAAATTTTGTTTTACAGTAAAGTTTAATTAGAGGAAGATTTATTTTATGTGCCAAATCTACTGATGGTTCAGCGCTTAGAATCTGTTTTAACCCTCCAATCTCAGCTCCTAACTTTTTTGCTAGCTGTTCGATTGACATCCCTTTCTCTGACAAGAAACGATTAAGAATCTTTCGAATCACCTCCGCACTTAAATAAGCACTCTTGTTGCGAGAACCTTTTTGAACATGATTTTCTTTTAGTTTTGTTATGCTTGCCAAGCAATCCGTTTTAAGCGCTAGTCTTAAAGTCGCGTTATCGTTGACTATAGAAATTTTGGGAATTTTAAGATATTCCAGTTTATGCTCGTCTCTATTTAACATGATTGGTTCCAAAACAACTTAGAATCTTGCCATTCAGGCCACGTAAAAAACACCACTCGAGCAATAATTTCGCATCACATTAATTTTTGACTTATTCTATCTTCGTAAATTATACTTGCAATACCGTATTTTGCGGCACTATTAGAGTGTGCGTTGTTAGCATACAATATAAGAAGCTAAGTTGGTGGTTTTCTATGGAAAGCAAAATAATTGATAATGCTTTTTCTTATAATATAGATGTCTCTCATCGTCTTAACGAAGTTTGCTACCCATTAGAAAAAAATTTAGGTATTACATTGGTTGGGTATAGACGTTTTTACTTTACCGGTAAATTACTCTGTTTGTTCCACCTTAAAGATTGGATGAATTATTCGTTTCAAAACCAATGTTGGCACAGTGTTTCTTTTGATAACCGAATTAAGTATCTGCCATATAATAATACTATTTACTATTTATGGCCTGAGGCGCCTCCTGCTGATGATAAGGTGTATTGTGTTTTACACGATTATGGTATTTGGAATGGGGTAGTTATTTACAAAAAATTCGTTGACTGTATGGAGGCTTATGCTTTTGCAAGCTTAAAGAAAAACAATAAATCAGTAAGAAATTTTTATATTCTTGAGAAAGATCTTTTTGAAAGGTTTATTATCTATTTTAAAGATAAGATTTTTCCTTTGGTTACCCCTGTTGAAAAACAAATACTAATACCCTATGAACGAGATTTCCCCTCTTATTTTGCTAAAGGCAAACAAGCTGAGAATTATCTTGCTGAAACAGACGTAAAAAATTTTTATTTTAGAATATCTGGTAAAGATGTTAGGTTAACTGAAAAACAGGCGGCTTGCTTATTTTTGTTTACCCAGCATAAAAAAATGAAGGAAGTTGGGAAAATCCTAGATTTATCAGGTAAAACCGTGGAATCTTACTTGAGGATAATTGCTAAAAAGCTTGGGTGTAATACAAAAAGCCAGTTAATTCAATATTATAAAACTCTTAGATGATTTATTTGGGCTGGCTGTTTCTCTTTTAGAAAAATAATTTTGGGTTTTTTTAATCGAGAGCAACATTATTGTAAAATGTTTTTTAGTTCTCGAATGTCTCCGATAAAGTCTATGGGATTAAAAGCCGCCAATTGATCTTTTCTATGATTTCCATAGCAAACCGCTAGCGCATCAACCTCGGCATTGTTGGCAAACTGCATATCTACAGTTGTATCTCCAATCATCAGGGTATCTTGCGGCATGAAAGCTAATTTCTCAATTAGTGTCAATAGCATCTCGGGCGCAGGTTTGGGTGCCGCATCCTCCGGACAACATGTGGCAGCAAATAAATTTTTAATGCGCGCCATATCCAATGAGGCATCTAACTTTATGCGGGTTGCATTGGTAGCAATTGCTAGTATAAAACCACTTTGCTTTAAATAATTTAAAATTTCTATAGCGCCCGGGAAAAGATTGATTGCAATATTTTCTTTGGAAAAATAATTGTGAAATTTAGCAATTAGTTCCGGTTGATCTTCTTTAGGAAATAAATTTTTAAGCATCTCTTCTATAGTAAGCCCAAAATGTTTACGAATTGTTGTAATTTCGGGGATGGGATAGTTAAAATAAACTGCTGTCTTTTGCAAGGATTCGATGAGCAAGCCTTTAGAATCAACTAAAGTGCCATCCCAGTCAAAAACTAAGAGCGAGTATTTTTTCATAAACTTCACTTTTCTTTCCGTTTTGGTCAAGGCCACCCATTTTAGTACAATCCTAAAGGGAACAAAAATATATTTTATGACATGCACCAATAGCCAAGGTCGATGCGCATTCGACCAAGCTCACCCCAGAGCAGGCGAAATATTTGGGTGTTGATGCCGAAGGACCTTTTAAGATGGAGAATTATAGGTATTAAATCTATTGTGTTGTTTATAAGTTATTGGCGATGAGGGATTGGTGTAGTCTGGTTTTAATCCGGTAGCCGCGGGCTTTAGCTTGCGCTGTCAAGATTATGCCGCAACTCTCGCAGGCTAAAAGCCTGCGCCTACCGGGCACAAACTGCGAATACCATCCCTCAACAGCAAGGAAAATATTTTTTAAAATCTTAGTGTGATTTTTTATTTTTGTCGGCGTTGCATTTCTACTCTTATTAGCTCTTTTATTTCTTCAGTCGCCGCATAATCCAGCGCTGTTTTTCCGGCAGAATCTTTTTGGTCAGGAATGGTTCTCGGATCAGCAAGAAGGACTTTTACTGTTTCAACATATCCTCTTTTGGAGGATAGCTGAAGGCATGTGCGTTCTGTGATGTGCTCTTGCTCTTCTGCATATGTTTCGCCATGTAGAACTGGTTGGTTTGGGCCTGTCCCCCTGTGTAGCAACTCCGTTAAAATATCGGGACGGTTGACTGTCGATACACCCCCAAGCAATTCTGCTCCATGTTTATTTAGATCTAATCCTTGGTCTAAGAAAAATTTTAAGGATTCTAAACAGCCTATTACTATAGCATTTCCAACGCAAGCTCCCAGGCTATCCTGATCAAGAGACGTTTGTTGAATGCGTGTTAGCAAATCTCTTTGCGGTGGATATGAATATGAGCGTGAAGAAAACTCTTCATCATCAAAATCATAAATAATGAGTCCTATCAAACCATTTTTATGGGGATTTTTATTAGCAGCAAGGATAGCAATTGCTGTTTCCTCTATGGAAGAGCATGCACGCTCCCCTTTATTATTATTGGGGTCATAAAAGTAATAGATCCCCTCATGTTTAAACAGTCCAGTAGCATGGCCAGGATGCATGACGTATACCAATTCATCCTCATGAACACACTCTTTTAATAGATCGCTAAGTTGTTGTAAGGTAAGTATAGATGCGATTGAGTATTTTTTCTTTAGATTTTTTCCGTTTGTGTCTAACATATTTCTAATTATTGGCGTCTCAATATCTGTTGGTGATATTCCTGATATATAATCATTAGGGTTTTGAAAGTAATCAATTGTTAAGCCAAAAGCCTGAATGGCTGCGAGTTCTGTTGGAGGCAGGTCTGCTTTGCCATCCCACGAAGTAATAGCATGTGTTTGCTGTTTGAAATAATCACTATTGTATCCATAAGTTTTTTCGGGATGAGTAAATGTTAACCATTTTGAATATAACCAAAATGTGGTTAATCCTAGGCAGTGCCCTGGGCTTTTTTCGAATTTTTCTGCCAAGTTGTTTCCTGTAGCGGCAGTAAGTTTTGACAGGTGTTTTAAAAGCAATCCTTGGTTAAGCCCGATAAAAGGGGCATTAATACTGTGTGCGTATGCTAATCCAGGATATTTAGCATATACTTGATCAATCATTGCTCCTTTACTCACAGCGAGATCTTCTAACTCTTTTCGTCTGGCCAAAAAAGCAGGGTCACAATCTTTAGTTTTGCAAGACAAAACTAAATCAAGAAATGTGTTTGGGTCCATTTTGCCAAGCAGGGATTCTCTTATCTCGTCTGATGGGAGCGTAGAAAAATCATCTATCTTGCTAGGATCTGCTCCTCTTTTTATAGCTAGTTCTACTAGGCCCCCTGGTTTTTGAGTAGATAGACATAGGGAGCTTTTTTCATCGATTGGTAATAGTTGTTTCACAACTATTTGTAGGAATCGATCAGCATCTGCTCTAGGCTGCCCCAGTCCTAAGGCCACCCGTTGATTTCTTTGCTCTACTTGCTCATCACTGCATGGTGCTTGTAAAACCAGGTCGAGGAATTTATTGGGGTCTAATGGCTTTGCTGTATTGTCAAGCAAGGATTTGCTTAGCTCATCTGATGGGAGTGTGGAAAATCTATCTATCTTGTTGGGATCCGCCCCTTTTTCTAAAGCTAACTTTATTAGCACACCTCTTTGTTTTATTAGCTTATCACTGATTTCACTAACCTGTGTTGTGGGATTATATTTATCACAGGAGACCCGAACAACCAAAGAGAGAAACATATCTGAGCTCAATGACTTTCCCGGGTTTCCCAGCAACAGCTCGCTTACCCTAGTCGATGGAGGAGAGGAAAACCAATCTATCTTTTGAGGGTCAGCTCCTCTGTCTAAAGCTAATTTTACCATGGCGCATTGTAGATCTAGTAATTCTTGACTGATTTCACTAGTATATGTTGCAAAAATCAATTTCCCCGTGGCAAGCCACGGGGGATTCAGAAGAGGCGCAATTGTTCATCCTGCGGGCTTTTTCCCTGATCTCGAATAT
>CAZMGW010000042.1:0-11851 GCA_964565935.1 uncultured Coxiellaceae bacterium | reverse complement strand
GATTCGGCATCTGGTTCTGCTAAACAAGGCCGTGATCGAAATTTCCAGGCGATTTTACCTCTTCGCGGTAAAATTTTGAATGTCGAAAAGGCGCGTTTTGACAAGATGATTGCCTCCGAAGAAATCGGCACATTGATCACTGCGCTCGGCTGCGGCATTGGTCGTGACGAATATGACCCCGCAAAAACCCGCTATCATCGCATTGTGATCATGACCGACGCCGATATTGACGGCTCACACATTCGTACTTTACTTTTAACTTTCTTTTATCGCCAAATGCGGGAGCTGATTGACCGCGGATATATTTATATTGCGCAGCCTCCTCTTTATAAAGTCAAAAAAGGGAGCAACGAGCAATATGTAAAAGATGATGCTGCGCTTAATAATTATTTGGTGCAATTGGCGCTCGATGGTGCGCAGTTACGCGTTAATAGTGCGGCGCCAGCCATTAGCGGAACCACACTTGAAGCTTTAATTCAAGATTATGGCGTTGCCCTGCAAATTATAGAGCGCCTGACACGAAAATATCCGCGAACTGTTTTACAAGGACTCTTGGAGATGCCGCGTTTACACGTTGAGCAACTGCACGACCAAGCTGCGGTAAACAAATGGGCGCAGTTGCTAGAACAAAAACTTTCTGGCGGCACGAACAAAGAAAAACCACAGTATAAAGTTGGCGTAAAAGAACTAGCTGATAAAAATATTTTTATTCCAGTTGTTTCGATCGTTTCTCATGGGATTGCGACTGATTATGCCCTACTCCAAACGCTATTTGCTTCTGGAGAATATCGGCACTTGGCGGCTTTAGCTGAGAAGCTTGATGGATTAATCGAACCCGGCGCTTATATTGCCCGGGATGGCCGTGAAGAAAAAATAGCGAATTTCTCTGCTGCGTTTGATTGGTTGATGAGTGAAGCCAAAAAAGGATTGGGCATTCAGCGATACAAAGGTCTCGGTGAAATGAATCCGGATCAACTTTGGGATACAACCATGGACCCGAATACCAGACGCATGCTCAGGGTTACCGTCGAAGACGCCGTTGCTGCCGATCAAATTTTCACCACTCTAATGGGCGATCAAGTCGAACCCCGCCGGGAATTTATCGAGCAGGGCGCGCTGGATGTTGTGAATTTGGATGTTTAGTCTATTCTAAAACTCACTGTTCTGGCCAAAATAATAGCCAGGATAGCGTGCGCCAATGTTAATTACGTAAAAAATGCCGGCATTTTTTACGCTAATTCGTAAAAACAACCCTCATTTATACCAAATTAATTTTGCTTTTATAAAGCTGAGAAACTTGAAGACGCGGTAAGAATTAATTCTGATTACCCAAGCATAACAATCGTCTCTGTTAAAGATCACACTGGCGAACCAATAAACTACCAACTGCTTTCGATCCCATTGTATTTTACCGAGCAAATGCCACGGCTAATCGGCAAATTACTCTAGAAAGCCTTACAATCGACAACCACGAAGACGTTGTCGATTGTAAGGACTTGACCCCCTTTCTACCTATTTTCTGCTTTCTCCTGCATACGTTGTTCCTGCCAACGTTTCTCCCAACGTAGATCTTCCCGATAACATTGATCCCAACCGCTGTGTTCTACTGCATTCATATAATAGGAATCGCTATAACTATTACCTGATGCCGCTTGTGCCGCTGTTGTCACTGCTGGCGTAACACTGGCATATACAGCTGGTGCGGGAGGAGTTGTTCGGGCACGCTTTTTTACGGGCTTAAGTCTAGGCTCAGGTAAAATTGATTCATAAATAGGACGCGTTACTTTTTTCTTTAACTCGTTAAATTTATTCAAATTTTCTCGATCTCGACACCACTCTTCCGGAATAAGCGCAAGAGCAGCAACAGCCCCTTGATCTTGAAATATTTTATAGTGACTAAATGCCATATGATAAGCAATATCTCCTAACATTATCGGATCTCTATATTCATCAGATTGGAGCATTAAAGCATTAAAGCTTTTCTCAAGAGCACCCAGCGCTTGCTCATACTCATTTTTATACCCATTTTGCTTAACAAGACTCATGCCCAGTTTAAAATAAACATTTATCAAATTTATTTGCTTATCAAGCCACTTCTCGTGTTCTTTTTTATTACAAATATCAGAAAAAATAGAACCGGCTTCTTTATAATGCCCATTATCATAGCGCTCTATCCCATTCTGATAATACCTCTCGGTTTCGTCATACTTCTCGGCTTCATCGGACGATACAGAGCCAGCGCTATCTCCCTCACTTACACTATTTATAAGGTCACTTGATACCGTACCACATGAACTTCTTTCATCAGCTGAGTCAGGAGCCGATACAGGGTTCGTGTCGTCTATACCACCATCACTACCCATATATTGTGTATACAAATCGCTGTCCACGCTCCCCTCGGATCCCGGTCCCCCCATACACACATTAGTAACCAACGACACGCAACATGTCGTTATAACAAAAATAGACTTAAACAGATTACGCATTTTATCCTCACAAAAAAGTTATTATTATCAATCGGTTATGCGCCATCTGTTTTTAGCTCAGAAAATTTGACGCATAGACTTAAAAGAACATAGCAGGCGTTTTTGAATTAACATTAAGGAATTCTTAAGAGGAAAAATTTTGGCGATTTTTTTCTTTTATCTTTGTAACCATATGAATTAATGGCTTATTTAAAAAAAATGGGCGACAAATATTTATGACTATTTGGCTGAAAATTGGGATTTTTAGGAAAAAATGCGCACTGCTGGAAAAATAATTACTTAGTTGGATCCGGATACCGCTCGCCAATTGAATTGATGACATCGAGGCAACCAATAAAAGCGGCAACAACATCTGGGTCAAATTGCTTGCCTGAGCCGGCAAGAATCTTTTCAACAGCAAGATCTTTGGGAGATTTGTCTGTATTTTCTTTTGCCACGGTTGCATCATGCAAGAAATCATCATAAGCATTAGCCACAGCCACCACTCGAGCGGATATGGGAATTTCGTTTCCTCTTTTGCCAAAAGCACTGCCGTCAGCTTTTTCATAGCCGGGCAAGGGGAGTCCATCTTCAAGCCTTACGTGCCCAGGATAACCAGAGCCGTCCCAGTTTTCATGATAGTTAAGAGCAATAGTTTGTGCCATTTCTTCAAAACTAGAATGGATATCAGGAAAAAGACGGGCGCCGTAAACCGTATGTTGCTTAAGGGCTTTTCTTTCTTCGGGGGTTAGTTCGCTGTGTGGCTTTTTCAAAATCGCAACTGGAATCGATATCTTACCAACATCATGCAGCATCGCCGCCATTCTCAAAATATTGCGATTATGTTGAATTTCTCTCTCAGGAACTCCTTTTTTACGAGCCCACACTTCATAAATTTCTACAGCATACGCTGCGATGCGGTTGTTGTGTTGCGCCGTTTCAGTAGGATCATGTAGCTCAACCATTTTATTCATGCACACAATCATGGCACGAATCATCTGCGCATTTTCAATCGCAATAGCTACGCTATCAGCAAAAAGCTGCACTATTGATTCTTCCGTAGAAGTAAAGGGCCGAATCAACTGATCGAGACCAAGAGAATTTATTAATTGAATTACACCTATCACCGTTCCCGTGGGGTTTTTAATCGGGACGGCTAGCATAGACTGGGTACGATATCCGGTTTTTTCGTCAAATTTCTTATCAAACGAATATGGCTGAAAACCATCGATCTGATAGGTGTCTGGGATGTTAACTATGACCCCGGTATTCGCAACATAACCAGCAATCGACTTATTATTTATTGGTATACTAAAAGTTGAGTAAATTAATTTTTTGCCAAAAGGCAACTTTTTTTGTAACGTGTTGTTTTGTGTGTAACTAAATTTTAGCTTCGAACCCTCAACCAGATAAATCGAACCCGCATCAGCGCCCACAACATTTCTAACCTCAGTTAGCATACGCTCAAGCAGCATATCCAGGTCTTGAATTTGCAAGAGCTCATGCGTTATTTTTAAGATTTTATCGAAATTTATCTGGCCATTAGTCATTGAAATAATCACATCCCGTGAAAAGCGTTCGATAATCTAAAATAATGATATCATGATTTGTTAGATTTCATAATAATCAATTTTTTGACTTCGCCCGAAATATAAACCCGGGATCGCCTGCACGCAACATATTGATTATAAACAAAAAATATTTTGTGGTTTTGATTTTATACATAAATACGCGAACCCTCCGCTTACGCACCCATTAAAAAATAAATTTATATCAATAACTATTTCAAATAAGCGCAAAAGTTTAGTATCATCAGCTGCAAATTTACTTATGAGGAAAATCTTATGCCAATCGGTCTTACCATAGCATTAGTTTGTGCAGTAATAGCGCTTCTATATGGAGCAATTTCAAGCAAATGGGTTTTGGCACAGCCAACCGGAACTGATCGCATGCGTGAAATTGCCGCTGCAATTCAGCAAGGAGCCTCTGCCTATTTACGCAGACAGTACATGGCGATTGGCATTGTTGGAATAGTGCTGTTTGCTATTATCGTACCAATGCTTGGCTGGTATACGGCGTGGGCATTTGCTGTTGGAGCAATCCTTTCGGGAGTGGCTGGCTTTATCGGCATGTATATTTCTGTCCGCGCAAATGTGCGCACCACTGAAGCGGCACGCACCGGCCTAAAAGAAGCCTTAAAAATTGCTTTCCGTGCCAGTACGGTTACAGGATTGCTGGTCGTTGGCCTTGGTTTACTTGGAGTAGCCGGTTATTTTGCAATCATGTTAAAAGTTAGTCCAAGCGATGCACCTCTTACTAATATAATAAATCCCCTTATCGGTTTAGCCTTCGGCTCTTCTTTAATTTCTATTTTTGCACGTCTCGGTGGCGGTATTTTCACCAAAGGTGCTGATGTCGGCGCAGACTTGGTTGGTAAAATTGAAGCTGGTATCCCAGAAGATGACCCCCGCAACCCAGCTGTGATTGCAGACAACGTTGGCGACAATGTCGGTGATTGCGCTGGTATGGCAGCGGATCTATTTGAAACCTATGCCGTAACTATTATAGCGGCAATGCTACTTGGCGCTCTTACTTTCAATGCTGTTGACATGGGAGCGGTGCTTTATCCGCTGGTTCTTGGTGGCTTTTCAATCATCGCCTCAATTATCGGCTGCGCTTTTGTGCGCGCCCGTACAGGCAAAACCGTTATCAACGCATTAATGCGGGGATTATTGGTTGCTGAAGCGCTATCCTTAATAGCCTTCTATCCAATTACCAAATGGATGCTTAGCGATGTCAGTTTGCACAACCCAGATTTGAGCGTCATGCGGGTTTATGGTTCTGCTGTGGTTGGGTTGGTATTAACCTATCTCTTGGTTTATATCACTAAATATTATACGGCAACTGAACACGCTCCTGTGCGTCAAGTCGCTGAAGCATCAATAACCGGACACGCAACCAACATCATCGCTGGTATTGCAGTTTCGTTTAAGGCAACTGGCTGGCCGGTGATAGCGATCTGCGGCAGCATTCTTGCCTCTTACGGATTGGCTGGTATTTACGGCATTGCTATTGCAGCAACCGCGATGCTGTCAATGACGGGGATTATTGTCGCCTTAGATGCTTATGGTCCAATTACTGACAATGCCGGGGGCATTGCCGAAATGTCACACTTGCCCCATGAAGTACGCAAGATTACCGATACTCTTGATGCTGTTGGCAACACAACAAAAGCCGTGACCAAAGGATACGCTATAGGCTCTGCCGGCCTTGCTGCTTTAGTTTTGTTCGCTGATTACACCCATGCTCTCGAAAGCGTAAATCAAATAGTCACTTTTGATCTCTCTGACCCATTTGTAATAGTGGGGTTATTTCTCGGCGGCCTGATCCCATATTTATTTAGTGCTATGGCTCTTGAATCGGTAGGGCGCGCCGCAGCTGCCGTCGTTAAAGAAGTGCGGCATCAATTCAAAACTATTGCTGGTATTATGGAAAGCACCGCAAAGCCAAATTATTCTCGCGCGGTCGACATCTTAACCAAAACAGCAATTAAAGAGATGATCATTCCTTCTCTTCTGCCAGTATTGGCTCCAGTTGCAGTTGGTCTGCTTTTAGGACCAAAAGCTTTAGGCGGGCTATTAATGGGGGCGATCATCTCTGGTTTATTTTTGGCTATTTCAATGACTACCGGTGGTGGCGCGTGGGATAATGCCAAAAAATTTATTGAAGAAGGCAATCATCACGGCAAAGGCAGCGATGCACATAAGGCTGCAATTACCGGGGATACTGTTGGTGACCCATACAAAGACACCGCAGGACCCGCGATAAATCCGTTAATAAAAATTATTAACATTGTCGCTCTTTTGATTGTACCTTTGATTTAATTTCTATTATTTGCCTTTATTGTAAAAAACCCTGCCTCCATGCAGGGTTTTTTTTGTAAATGCATAAGTTATTAAACATATCAAATGGCTTTTTTTTCTAATCGATTGATATTTAATATTATTTTTTAGTTTTTTTATTTACCCACTTAAGAATTCCTTAATGTTTCTTTATTATTTTACTCTATAATAAGCAGCAAGTTATCCGGGAAAATAAATAGAATTATTAATGGAAGTTGTCAAATCAAGTTTGGATTGATGTTTTAATAAATACGATGTCGAGTGGCTTAGTAAGCACTTTTGTTTTATACCAAACCTAAATAAGGAGTTAAAAACATGAGATTTTTTACGCGCTTGTTTCACATTTTTAATCCACCACCACCTATCACTCAATTGCCTCTTGAGGTAATTGATAGCGAATACAAAAGACATCGGCGTGTGGTTTTTGCCGGTATTTTTGCTGGGTATGGTGTATCTTATTTAGTGCGGCAAAATCTTTTCTCTTTGGCCATGCCCCATTTGGTCGAACAGGGGTTTTCCAAAGGGGAGCTTGGATTAATTTTAACAGCATTCTCCATTGCCTACGGTTTTAGTAAATTTTTAATGGGCAATGTCTCCGATCGAAGCAATCCAAAATATTTCTTAGCAGCCGGTTTAATACTTTCTACGATCGCTGCTTTTATCTTTGGTTTTGCTGGTTGGGTATACGGTAGCATCGCCGCTATGTTTGCTTTAATGTTTATTAGTGGCTGGGGTAATGGCATGTGCTACCCTCCTTGTGGCAGAGTACTCGCTCACTGGTTTACCGTTAAAGAACGTGGCTTGGTTATGTCAGCTTGGAATGTCGCCCATAACTTGGGTGGAGGTATCGTTGGTCCTTTAGCAATTTTGGGAATGGCAATTTTTGGCGATTGGCATAGCATTTTTTACTTCCCCGCCATGATTGTCGCGGTTTTTATTGTCATGGTTCTGATGACAGTTAGAGACACCCCACAATCAGTTGGCCTTCCTTCTATAGAAGACTATCACAGCAAAGATTATATAAAGAAACATGCTGTTGAAGTGGCGACAAAAGAGATCGAGGAAGAACTTACCGCTAAGGAAATATTCTTCAAACACATCTTCAACAACAGAGCCATCTGGTTTCTTTCCATCGCCAACATTTTCGTATACTTCGTGCGTTTTGGTGTTTTAAGTTGGGCGCCAACTTATTTAGCAGAAGTCAAAGGTTTTAATTTTAAAGGACAAGGATGGGCGGTATTTTTGTTCGAATATGCTGGTATTCCCGCCATGATGTTATGTGGTTACCTAAGCGATAAATTCTTCCGCAACAGAAGAACTCCGATAATTATTATATGCATGATTTTAAATATTTTTGCAATTCTGTTATATTGGCTTAACCCACCGGGACATTATATGATCGATAATATCGCTCTTATTTCTATAGGGTTCTTAATTTACGGTCCTGTTATGTTGATTGGCATGCAAGCGTTAGATGTTGTCTACAAAAAGGCAGTGGGAACCGCCACCGGACTAACCGGCTTCTTCGGTTATATGGGTGGAACCGTTTGTGCCAGCGCTTTGATGGGTTATATGGTTCAATATTTTGGTTGGGACACTGGCTTCATTATGCTAATCGCAGCATGTGTTCTTTCCATCGTATTTTTAATCCCTATTTGGAATGTTGGTGGAGAAGATCATAAAGTTCATCACCACAAACACAATCTTTCAGATGTTTCACCACAAACTCAGTAATATTTAATCTTGAATCGGTTGTTGCGTGTTCTTAACGGGCACGCAACAGCTTTTTCTTTACCTCCGCAAGTCTTTGTTTTACCGTTTAGACATGTAACTTACTTGCTCAAGCCTATAGAGTGAGGCAAAATGTCGGCATCTGAAGCAATTCCAAGGAGAAAAATGAAAACCCAAATAAAAAACAACATTTCCTGGGTTGGCAAAATCGACTGGGAGTTACGGAAGTTTCATGGCAACGAATACTCAACTCACAAAGGCTCCAGCTACAACTCATATCTAATCCAAGAAGAAAAAACCGTATTAATCGATACTGTCTGGGCGCCATTCGCCGAAGAGTTTGTAACCAACCTTAAAACCGAAGTTGATCTAAATAAAATAGATTTCATCATCGCCAACCACGGAGAAGTCGATCATAGCGGCGCCCTACCAGAATTAATGCGCTACATACCCAACACGCCAATCTATTGCACTGCCAATGGCGTAAAATCTTTGAAAGGGCATTACCACCAAGACTGGAATTTCCATCCGGTAAAAACTGGCGACAAACTCAGCTTGGGCAATGGCAAAGAGTTGATTTTCATCGAAGCCCCGATGCTCCATTGGCCCGACACCATGTTCTGCTACTTGACCGGTGACAATGTTTTATTCAGCAACGATGCCTTCGGTCAACACTACGCATCAGAATATTTATTTAACGATCTTGTCGATCAATCTGAATTATTTGCCGAGGCCATTAAATATTACGCCAACATTCTCGCGCCCTTTAGCCCGTTTGTTACTAAAAAAATAAAAGAATTTGTTGCTCTCAACCTGCCCCTAGACATCATTTGTACGAGTCATGGCGTGATTTGGCGCAAGAACCCTGCGCAAATTGTTGAAAAATATCTGGCATGGGCTGAGAATTATCAAGAAAATCAAATCACTATAATTTACGACACGATGTGGAACGGCACTAGAATAATGGCAGAAAATATTGCCAAAGGAATTTGCCGGGCCAACAAAAAAGTGAATGTGAAACTCATCAACGCTGCAAGCTCTGACAAAAACGATACCGTAACCGAAATATTTAAATCAAAAGCTATAATTTTGGGTTCACCAACTATTAACAATGGAATAGCAACTTCTATTGCCGCATTGTTGGAAGAAGTCAAAGGCCTGAAGCTCAAAAACAAAAAAGCCGCCTCTTTTGGTTGCTATGGCTGGAGCGGTGAAGGTAATAAAATTATTTCTGAGCAATTAAAGCTCGCCGGATTTGACATAATCGACGCGGGAATCAAGGCCCTCTGGAATCCCGACCAAGAGGCTATCAAAAGCTGCCGGGACTATGGCGCCATGTTTGTTGAAAAAATATAATCCTATGCCGGATTTAGGATAATATATTGTCGATTGCAAAAACTTGGCCCCTTACCATTTACCTCTAGCGTTTTAACACCAGTACGATTGGCTAGTTCTAAAAGCAAATTGTTAAATTGTTAAATGGTTGAATTGTTAAAAGCCCTAACAGCACGGACCCCGAAGTAACAGCCAATCTTACTGCCGCTGCCCTGATAACCATTACTAAAGGCCTGGGCCCAGGCGCTGCTGCCGGAGTAGCCAGAGTACTCGGACGAGCTCCAATATAACAGATTATCAGGACCATCATAACCGCTTACAAAACATTGAACCCCACCAGCTTTACTACCAGAGCAACCCTCCCCAATTAAATTGTTTGCTTTAGCATAAAGATACATTTTGTTTAATTCATTTTTGGATGGTAAATACCAATCTGTATGTCCTTCTTTGGGATCTCTATAACTATGGCATAAATGCGCTGCATTGTTGCTTGACGTGTCTTGAGGAAAAGCAGCAATAATAGCGGCTGTATTAGCTGCGCCATTATCCATTGATTGCGCACTGGGTCCGATTTCTTTATATGCACTAGACCAAGTCACACCATGATTAGAGGAATCGTGATTAGTCTGGTCTTCGTTGGCCATGATCAAGCCATAATCACCAGACCCTGTAGTCACACATTGTGATGTGTCTGCTGTTTGGCTTACACAAAAGACTGTACCGCCACCATAGGAGTCACCTACAGACACTACCGCGGGCATTATTGCTTCAAGCTCTAGTACGGCTCGATTCCCTGATTCAACTAATTCATTGATAATTGTTGCGGCGGTTTTTGTTTCATATTGGTCGCTTGATTTTTTGAGTTCCTTGATAATTTTTATTACCTTTGATTGATCTTGCCCCCATAAATCTAATAAGATTATCGATGCCATATCTCTATCGAATGGTTCGCATGATTGTGCTAATCTTCTTAGCATTGATGCCGTTCCAGGCTGTTCTTCTAAAAATATTTTAATACCTCTTCCTTGTGTACCGTATTTAATGAACAGGTCTTTCAGGGCTTCATCTTCGGTGGTTATTATCCCGTTGTTGAATAATTTTATAATAATTGGCATGAGGCGTGGTTTTGGGGATATGCCGACGCACTTGTAGGAAAGATCTTCATCCATATCAACTAGAAAAACATCAGGTGTGTTGTAGCCAGCTTCTTTATAAACATTGGCGATAAGACTATTAAAACTTTCGAATTTTTCGCTGCTCGTATCTATCGGGTTGGTATTATCAGCCACAAAGCCTTGCTCGCGTGCAGCAGCATTTAAGCTTGCTACCACGTGCATTCGTACCCATTTGGCAATATGCAAAATATTATAACGATCCAGAAATTCTTTGTGAAACCTTATGAGAACCAAATCATCTATCTTTGTGTTCTTTGTTGATGCAAATATATCTTTTGTTTCCGTTCCAGTTTCTGCCTCAGGAATACCCCAACCTTCGCTAGCTGCATAGATGGAAAACGCTGAACCTACGTGGATTTGAACGATCTTCTTTAATTGTTCCCGTACACAATGTTCCCAGCTAAGAACATCAAGAATTTCCTTTCTAATTGTGACCAACCAGCCGGTTATTGTTGCTTCTCTATATAATTCAGCCTTAAGAACCCTCAGTTTTCCTTCGGCACCTGGGGCACAGTCTGCAAAAGACTCTATGATGTTATTATTAGTAGAATCTTTTTCCCCAACGGACAGTCCATGGGCCTTAGCTAATATTTCTTCAAGTAATTTTTTAGAACGCGCATAAATACCTGGCCCAGCCTCCTTGGGTCCGGTACATTTTGTTATAAATTCATTAACCTTTGCTATCGCTGCAGCATTGTCATACCCAACCAATTCAAATAATTTAACAAATTGTTCTTGGCTGGTGTTTTGGGGGGAAGTCTGAGAGGATGGATCGCGCACGTATAGAGTGGTTATAAAATCATAAGCCGGATCTGCTCCTTGATAAAATTGCCCCTTGATCGTGGTGGCCGTGGTAGCGGCGACTGTTTCTGCTGATGTTGTGTCTGGGATCTTAAAAAATTCTTTTTTATCTAATTTACAAACCGCCTGAGCTGAGGCAGCCAGTATCGTTAAAATAACAAATCCGGCAGTTATTAGTGTTTTCCTCATGATTATCTTTTTTATCTTATTGTTTAAATTGTAAAAAATTGTGGAAAGCCGAGCCCTTCACTATATACATGGCGCTTAGTTTAGCAGGTTTTTTTATGGATACATTAAGGAAAGCTTAAATTGAAGCATCTGGGTTTTAGCGTTTGCGAAATGCTGGTGTCGTTTAATTATGGGGCTGTTGCATTCCGAATAAAATGCCATAAAAGCAGCGGTAGCCGCAAGCTTTAGCTTGCGTTTTTTGAATTAGATCATG
>CAZMGW010000041.1:0-11890 GCA_964565935.1 uncultured Coxiellaceae bacterium | reverse complement strand
CCCCCAGGCCTGCGCCGCAAAAAACGCGGCTTAGCCTGGGCTATCAGGATTTTAGCCCTTCAGGCAATAGATCTATTTGTTTTAATTTTGCGGCGACACTTCAAACCCAATATCAATCTATCGTTCGATTATTTCCCAACCTTTTTGCTGGGCAATATAGCGTAATTTGCGATCAGGGGTAACCGCAATAGCCTGCCCGACGCTTTCCATTAGCGCCAAATCATGGATCGAATTGGCATAAGCCACGCTATTTTTAATATCTAAATTATATTCAGCGCACACTTGCTGTGCCACGGTGACTTTTTCTTGCCCAAAGGGGTGTTGCAGCGGGGGCAAATCATTAAAGCGGTTATTGACATGAGAAAACTCTGCAGCCCTCACATCAATAATTTCTAATTGCTCAGCAAAAACCTCAGCAATAAAATTTGGCGCGCCAGTCAACAGAATAATAATATCTCCGCTGGCCTGGTGATACTTAAGACGCTGGGTGACATGCGGGCGCAAACGTGACAATAATTTGGTAGCAGTAAAACGCTGAGCCTTTTGGATCGTTTCTTCGACTAGCATTCCATAAAGATAGGCTTTGTTTTTAACGAAGATTTCGGATTTAAACTTATGCGACCACTTGCCAATAAATTTAAGTATAGAAGCTATCTGCTTGATTCCAATATAATTACGAGTGAACAACCAAAACAGATACAACTTCTCTGAACTGGGATTGTCGATTAGAGTTCCATCAAGATCGAAAAAGACTAGTTTTTGCATAGCACCGATTCTAACACCACCGGGATACCTCGAGCCAGACAAATAGTTACTGTGGTATAAATTAAAATCCAACTAATGCAATTGACCAGAACATAATGATCCATAAATATTTGCGACCAAATACTAGATGCTGGAAGCAAAAAGAACAACCAGGAGAATGTAGCCAACTTAAAAAACCCTGAGGCAAAACGCATAGTTCTGCTAGCAACTAAAAATTTACCAATAGCGGTTTGCATGATACTAAACGGCAAACTTCCTTGATCGGTATGCGGTTTGCGCAAGCTATCAACTAAAATGCCGCGAACAATAATTATTATTGCTACCCAAACCGACACCACACCCACCTGCACTAAGATCATCCACAAAACAGCTTCAGTGATACGATCAGCTGTAATATCAAATACCGCGCCAAACACCGAAGTTTCATGCCGTGCTCGAGCAATTATACCATCCAACCCATCAAGCAAGATGCTGATGATTATTAGCGGAGCATTTAGGAGCTGCCATTCTGCTTTCGCATATAAAGCGATGGCCCCAACCACAAACACTATCGCTAAACGAATAAGTGTAATTAAATTAGCCATATCCCCAACAATAAGAAAATAAACATGATTATACCAACCTATTTCTATTTGCCCAGCGGCAATAGTAATTTCTCCAACCCCTTGAAATCCCACAATTTCTTATCCATGAGTTGACTGGGGCGAACATTATTTAATGCATTTAAAATATTCGATGGAATTTTGGGGTTATTTTTAGCCAACTCTTTAATCAAGGCCTGGGTTTTGGCACGCGTTTGATTCTCGGCACCACACAGCCCCTTTGACGTTAGAGGAAAGTTTTGCTCGGCTGCATATTTAATAATGTCGCTCTCTTGGCAATAACTCAGGGGGCGTATAACTATTAATTTTTTATCGTTAGTTATCAATTTAGGAGGCATTGAACTAATAATGCCACTATAAAAGATCGACATGAGCAAACTGGTTATCAGGTCATCTCTATGGTGACCAAGGGCTATTTTGTTGTAACCATGCTTTTTGGCAAAGGTATAAATATGGCCGCGCCGCAAACGTGAACAAAGAATACAATAAGAATCTTTTTTGCGCTCCTTTGCCTTTACCACATCAAAAATATTGGTTTTCAAGATAGTAAACTCAAAACCATTTTCTTCTAACCAGAAACGAATGGCGGCCCCATGCTCTCCCAAAAACCCTTTGTCAACCATAACTACATGTAAAATAAATTTATTTTTGGTGCGCCTCTGCAACAACTGCAACAATTTTGCCATAGCAAAAGAGTCCTTGCCACCTGACAAACAAACCAATACACGATCCCCTTTTTGGATCATATTGTAATCGGCAATGGCTTTGCCAGTGTAATGCTTTAATTTTTGCGCTACTTTTGTGAGCATTGTAACAGAAACACCTTTGATTTTTGGAAGCTTGCTAGGCATTGAAGAGCATCGACAATTCAACCGGTATCACGGTTTTGGTAATCGCCCCAACAGAAATGTAATCAACCCTGGTTTTGGCAAATGCGCGGATATTTTTCAAATTAACCCCACCAGAAACCTCTAACTTAACCCGACCTTGATTGATTTTTACCGCAGCGCGAATCGCTTTTAAAGTAAAATTATCGAGCATGATTATATCAGCCGACGTAGCCAAAGCTTCACGCAATTCTTTTAAATCTCTTACTTCAACCTCAACAGTTTTCTTCGGATAAAGATTTCTTGCCTTGGCAACCGCATTGGTTATTGAACCACAAGCGGCAATATGATTTTCTTTAATTAAAATTGCATCATAAAGACCAAGGCGATGATTCTGCCCCCCACCGCATTTGACCGCATA
This sequence comes from uncultured Coxiellaceae bacterium, assembly GCA_964565935.1. Taxonomy (GTDB): domain Bacteria; phylum Pseudomonadota; class Gammaproteobacteria; order UBA9339; family UBA9339; genus JBAXAM01. The sequence goes on along the minus strand of CAZMGW010000041.1, from coordinate 9,275 downwards.
TTTCTGCGCCAATCGCAAACCTGGCAGGGTTTTACGCGTATCCAACAATTTGGTTTTAGTGCCTTTTATTTTACCCACAAACTGATGGGTTAGTGTTGCGGCACTAGATAACGTTTGCAAAAAATTCAATGCCGTTCGCTCACCAGTTAACAAAGACCTGGTTGGACCATATAACTTGCATAAAACTTGTTTCGCGCGGACCAGATCTCCATCTTGCACCAACCAAATGATTTTTATTTTGGGATCTATTTTGGCAAAAACAGCCGTCACAAAATCCGCGCCACAAATGATCGCAGTTTGCTGGCTAACAATGTAGGCATGCGATTTAGAAGACGGGGCTATTAAACTTGCGGTAATATCTCCGCTACCAATATCTTCTTTTAATGCTAAATCTATTATTTTGGCGCAGCTGACTTTATTCATGTTATTGATTTAACTTAAAAAATTTCCTGCGCATGCGTTTTTTCTGTTGCAAACCCCAAACAGTTGCTACTGGCCCAGAAATAGCATACCCAGCAAACACAACAAATAAAACTTTTGAAGGATCAAATGTAATTAAGACAACAACTAATACCGTAATCAAAATCACAACAAAAGGCACGTGATCTTTTAACTCAGCGTCTTTGAAACTACGAAACCGGATGTTACTAACCATCAAAATACCAACAATGATCATGACAAAAGCCAATATCACCATAGCCAAGTTACTGGTGAACGCAAAATCGTAGCATATCCAGACAAAGCTAGTCACTACAGCAGCGGCTGAAGGACAGGGCAGTCCTTGAAAATATCTTTTATCTACGTTGCCAATTTGGGTGTTGAAACGAGCCAAACGCAAGGCAACAGTAACCATATAAACAAAAGCGGAAAGCCAGCCAAATTTACCCAACACAGACAAGCCCCAAGTGTACGCTAAAACAGCCGGGGCAATAGCAAATGACACCATATCAGCCAAACTATCAAATTCAGCACCAAAAGCGGTCATGGTATTGGTCATACGCGCCACTCTGCCATCAAGGCTATCCATAATCATGGCAACAAAAATTGCAATAGCGGCGTTATCGTAACTACCCTTAAACGAGGCAATGATGGCGAAAAAACCCGCAAAAAATGAACCGATAGTAAATAAGTTTGGTAATAAAAAAATTCCTCGCGGCCGAGAATTTTTATGCAAAATGTTCATAATATATTTATTCCTAAGAAATCATGACAAAAATTGTCATACAATCAATGCGTTATAAATTAACAATGCTTTTTTGTAACTTGGTGATAAATTATACCAAAATAACGGACCTTACTAAATAACTTTGTGATATGCGGTCGACACATCCAAATAAAGATCAACACACAAAAGAAGAACAAATCTTTTTTTCAGGACAAGATTATTTTGCCCAACTAATATCTGATATTGAGCATGCACATCAATCTATTGACCTTGAAACTTATATTTTTGAATTCGACCAAGTCGGCAAAGAAGTTATTGCAGCTTTAACTAAAGCAGCTAAACGCGGTGTGGTGGTGCGCTTATTGGTTGATGGCGCCGGCACTCCGCAGCTGGATAGTCGTAGTGTCAAAGAATTAGAACACTCTAGAGCAGAAACACGGGTTTTCCACCCGTTTCCGTGGCGATTATGGCAATGGAGCAGATCTCATGTAAGGACCCCATCCTTACTTAAATTAATTTATTTGTTTTTAAAAATAAATTCCCGCAATCATCGCAAAACCTGCATTATCGATAAAAAAATTGCCTACATCGGTAGTTTTAATATTTCACAACAACATTTAGGCAAAGATCAAAATGGCGGTGGTTGGCGCGACACTGGAGTGCGCTTAGAAAATATTAATTTTGAGGATCTTTTGCTCGCATTTAATGCAGCTTGGACGCATCTGCCAATACAGGAACGTATTCGGCATTTTTTCCAGCACATCCGCGCCATTCCAATTATTCGTTTGAATAACACTTGGTATAGACGCCGAATATTATATAAAAATTTACTACGCCGTATTAAGGGTTGCAAAAAAAGAGTTTGGATCACTAACGCCTATTTCGTACCCGATAATCGTTTATTGCGCCGGTTGAAAGAAGCGGCACGCTCAGGAGTAGACGTTAGAATTTTATTGCCACAAGAATCAGATGTAGCCTTCATGCCTTGGGCATCCAACGCTTTCTATGCGCGACTGTTAAAGGCGGGGGTGCGTATTTTTGAATATAAACCCAGCATGCTGCACGCCAAAACTCTGATCATTGATGACTGGATGACGATCGGTTCAAGCAATCTTAATCATCGTAGTTTATGGCATGACCTTGAAGTTGATGTCAATGTCCATTTGCCAAAATCAAAGCAATTATTAGAACAACAGTTTTTACTTGATCTACAAAACTCTAAAGAAATTTTTTTCGAAGATTGGCAAAAACGCCCATGGTATCAGCATCTAGTTGGCCGAATTTTGCTTTATGTGAAGTATTTGATTTGAAATGTTTTTGTGGTTTTATTGCGCACCCTAATCCACCCACCAATTTTCAGTAGACTCAATGCGCGGTTCTTCAAAACCAACCGGTTATTCTTTTGGGTCCATTATCGGGAACAATATTATCTTCTGAAAAAAAACATATCGCCGTTCAACGGTTCTGGCACCGCGGTATTTCCTCATTATCTTTAGTTGTCTTTATTGGCTGCAGAACAGCTTTACATATTTTGTTATAGTCTCTAACACAACCACGAACTTTAACACATAGCCCTGATTTAAACATTTTCTCCAAATCTTTTTCTATCTCAGGAAAACGCGCTGCCTCTATTATGCAATATACGAAGGTGTCGACACATAACTGTTGTGCCTTCTCCTGCCTATCGTTTTTCTTACTATCCTTCAGCTTAATCAACCCCTGTACGGCATTGAAAAATTGGCAGCAGCCAATAGTGATATTCTCATCAAAATCTTTCGCATAGTGTATACCTACGCTCCTTAATGGCTCAACCGACTTTACTCCGGTTTTTCTTTTTATTTCCTCCATACATGCTTCGTTATATTCATTATTCTCGGGGAGTATAAAACACCAACCCTTGTTAGCTTTTACACCAACCATATAACCGTTCTCTAAATCCACTAAGATGGTAACTCCTTCTTTTTCAGACTCCCCTACTTTTACTGGTAAGGGCAATTCGAAACATATAAACCTATCAGATTCACCAGTATAACTTGACTCATTTTTCGAACCTTTCGGCGGATAAGCGCTAACGTCCTTATGGGGGATATCAAAACATTTTTTCCTATACTCTGTTACGGAATCTACCCAACCTTGAAAATAAATTAGGTCACAACATGTGATATCTTCATCAGAAGAACATTCCTGCAATTTATCTCCACCAGAACCATGTGCAAAAACAGGAGATGATACACAACAAAGCATCAAGAAAAAAACGGCCAAAAATAAAAAGTGCTTTTTGAAGAGAGCGCGCAACATTATAAACTCGACTTTCATACAAACCTCAAAACGCCAAAAACGGCGAAACAACCAGCAATATGCCGGTGACAATTATAATTTTGAGCCCAAACCCCTTGTACTTGTACAGCGCAGGAACTTTATAAACAAGATAAGCTGGAATTAAACAGCCAATTAGTCCGAAAATCGGGCTGCAGATCGATGTAAACGAGAGCACTGGCAGGTTTAAAACGATAGCACCCCATGGCACCATAATCGTAAACAATAAAACTCCATAGGTGACAAATTTCTTGTTGATGCTCTTTTCGGATATAAAACGACGCAGCATATTCATGGCAATTCCCCTGCACGCTTCTCGGAAACCCTGATAACAAGTTAAAAAGGCAGTAAACACAGCGAAAATATCGAGAATAAGCGATAACGCCATCACTATGGAGCTTTTTTCACCCTGACCAGTTATTGTCGATGCGGTCATTGCTAAAGCCGAGATGTTGGCACGGTATGCTGCCACCGCCATTTCATGGCTTGTTGCCAACGTAAATGAAATGGCATAAAAAAACACCGTAACAAATAATATGCCATAAGCAATGTTCATTGCGCGCATCGCTCGGTAATGAGCCACCTCAATGGGCTGCCCTTTGGAACGATACAAAATCACCATTGGCGACAAGGTCTGAATAAAAAGAATTGAAGTCAAGGTGAAGGGCAACATTACAATGGTTCTTTTAATTAGCTCGCCCATCGGAGGCAAAGCAGCAATATTATTTAAACTCCAAGCTGGAATAACAGAAATACCAAGAAAGATAACTACGAACAACTTGACAAGCACCAGTCCCGTTGCGACCCTAAACAAATATTTTTCGCTGCTCGATGCTACAGCCACAAGAGCAATGACAAGCACTAAGCCATAAAATGGGTTCTCGGATAAAAGTGTCTTAGTCCAACCAAATGTGTGCGCAAAAGACGCGCTGTCGTTCGTCACCGCGGTTGAGTAGACGAAAATCCAAATAATCATCATCGTGAAATACAGCACACCGAGCACGGCTCCCCAATTTCTGCCTAGGTAGCCAGATATAATGCCTGGATAATCGGTGCACTCCTTGGATGTGACCAACGTGTTGATAAAAAGGCGCTGGAACAAGTACATGGCTGGATAGCCGATGACGGATGAGAGCAAAAACACCCACAGGCCTTCTAATCCAATTTTCACCGGAAGGAAAACAATTCCGCCGCCAATTGCCATGCCGATACTCATTATCACCCAGCCCCAATCGTAACTTCTTAATCTGGTGGCTTCTTTCCACTGGTTTTTATCCATTCCTGATGCATGACTAGAAATAGCAGGCTGGGCTGTCGAAGCTGTGCTTAATGGAGGTTTCATCTGATTTTCCACATAAATTTGTAGGGGGGGTATAAAAGCAGACGCGGTAACTAGCGCGTTTTTTGGCAATCTCGCAACTTCAACGCTCTCCTCGTTACGACCTTAGCTACCGGATTTACTACCAGTTACTTTATTTTGTTTGAGCGTAAACTTCAACTCCTTCCCGTTGTAATCAACAAAAATTTTGTCTTTGGGCTTGAATTTACCTTGGAGAATATCTTGCGCTAGTGGATTTTCTAAATATTGCTGAATAGCGCGTTTTAACGGACGCGCGCCATAAACCGGATCAAAACCAGCTTCGGCCAAATAATCCAGGGCTTTATCACTCACTTCTATTTGCAAATCGCGCTCGGCTAAACGCTTTTGTAAACGTTCAATTTGAATATTAGCAATCTTGTGAATTTGCTTGCTATCCAAACCATGAAACACCACAATATCATCAACACGATTAATGAATTCTGGACGGAAGTGCTTGCTGACAGCTTCCATAACTGCCTTCTTTATTTTGTCATAGCCATCTTTAGCAAACTCTTGAATATATTGTGAACCCAAATTCGAAGTCATCACAATAACGCAGTTACGGAAATCTACCGTTCTCCCCTGCCCGTCAGTTAAGCGACCATCATCGAGAACTTGAAGCAAGATATTGAAAACATCCGGGTGTGCTTTTTCAATTTCATCCAACAAAATCACCGCATACGGCTTACGACGAATTGCTTCTGTCAAATAACCGCCCTCTTCATAACCGACATATCCCGGAGGCGCGCCAATTAATCGCGCAACCGAATGCTTCTCCATGAACTCCGACATGTCGATGCGTATCATTGCGTCTTCAGTATCAAACAAAAACTCTGCCAAAGTTTTACAAGTTTCAGTCTTACCAACGCCGGTTGGACCCAAGAACATAAACGACCCAATCGGTTTGTTGGGATCAGCCAGCCCTGCGCGGGAACGACGAATCGCATCGGCAACCGCCTTAACAGCTTCATCTTGGCCAATAACCCGTTTGTGCAAAGCGTCTTCCATGTGCAGTAATTTTTCTTTTTCCCCCTCAAGCATTTTGCTGACCGGGATATGCGTCCACTTCGAAACAACTTCAGCCACCTCTTCCTCAGTAACTTTATTGCGCACCAAATGCATTTCACTTTTTTCGGCCTGAAGCGCTGCCTGCAGCTGTTTTTCTAAAGCCGGGATTTTGCCATATTGTAACTCTGACATTTTAGCGAGATCCATTTTACGTTGCGCCGCTTCCAGCTCGAGTTTTGCCTGATCTAAATCTTCTTTAATTTTTTGCTCGCTCTGCACCGTTGCTTTTTCTTTTTTCCAAACCTCATCGAGACTGGAATATTCCTTTTCTAGCCCACTCAACTGCTTTTCCAAGTCTACCAAGCGCTGTTTAGATGCCTCATCAGTTTCTTTTTTCAAAGCTTCGCGCTCGATTTTGAGCTGAATAATTTTGCGATTTAGCCGATCGAGATCTTCGGGTTTTGAGTCCATCTCCATCCGAATTCTGCTTGCAGCCTCGTCGATTAAATCAATGGCCTTATCTGGCAAATTGCGATCAGTAATGTAACGATGTGAAAGCGTTGCGGCGGCGACAATTGCCGAGTCAGAAATGTCAACCCCGTGATGCACCTCATATTTTTCTTTAAGTCCGCGCAGAATTGCAATCGTGTCAGTAACACTTGGTTCATCAACCAAAACTTTTTGAAAGCGCCGCTCCAATGCCGCATCTTTTTCAATATATTTACGATACTCATCCAAAGTTGTCGCACCGATACAGCGCAACTCGCCACGTGCTAATGCTGGTTTCAACATGTTGCCAGCATCCATGGAGCCTTCGGCCTTGCCCGCACCGACAACCATGTGCAATTCATCAATAAATAAAATAATTTGGCCTTCGGCTTTTACGATTTCGTTAATAACGCTTTTTAAACGCTCTTCAAATTCTCCGCGGAATTTTGTACCGGCAATTAATGTGCCCATATCTAAAGCAAGCACCAATTTATTTTTGAGGCCGTCGGGAACTTCGCCATTGATAATGCGCTGAGCTAGCCCTTCAATAATTGCGGTTTTACCAACACCTGGTTCGCCGATCAAAACCGGATTGTTTTTTGTGCGGCGCTGGAGCACTTGAATTGTGCGGCGAATTTCATCGTCACGTCCGATAACCGGATCCATTTTGCCTTGTGAAGCACGAGCCGTAAAATCAATCGTGTATTTTTCTAAAGCCTGGCGTTGGTTTTCTGCGCCGGCATCGCTAACCCCTTCTCCACCGCGCACGTCGTTAATAGCTTGTTCAATTATATTTTTAATCGCTCCTGCATCTTTTAGCGTCTTACCCACCGCGCCTTTGTCGTCGATTGCGGCGAGTAAAAATAATTCGCTGGCAATAAATTGGTCTTTGCGTTGTTGCGCTAATTTATCAGCGACGTTTAATAATTTTAATAGGTCGTTGGAAATATGAACTTCGCCTGGTGTGCCCTCAACCTTAGATAGGCGTTCTAAAGCGTCGTTTAGTGCACTTTGTAGTTTGGCAATATTGACTCGGGCTTTTTGTAAGACGTGGTAAACCGTGCCTTTTTGCTCAAGCAATGCCAGCATCATGTGCGCTGGCTCGATAAATTGGTTATCTTGGCCAACAGCTTTTGATTGGGCATCGGCCAAAGCCTCGCGGAAATTGTCGGTGAACTTTTCTAGACGCATATTTTATCCTCCAAAATATACTTATAATCTGTGGGCAATAAACAATATTTCAAGGGAGCTGCTTTTCATTAATCGCGCAGCTATGTGCGCCTCTCGACGATATTGTTTTAGGGACGCCATAAATGCACTTCCCTGTGGGCTCGCATTCGACATCCATGTCTCATAGCGCCCCAAAACAATATCCTCTCGGGCGCACTGCTGCGCTACTAATTTAAAGGTTTCTTTTTCCAATGCAGCCAAGCGTAAAGAGGAACGCTTGATAAAACAAAAGCCAGCAGATAAAAAACTATTTCTTTGTTCGATCCGAAAAAAATGGCCCAGGATGAATACATAGCTGCTAACACAGCGATACAAAGATGAAAAATGTTTTTACGATTAAGCGTCTGCTGTTTGGGTAAAATAATAATTTCAGCAACTGCAGTATAAAAATACGCTATTAATAGAATGGCAACCGTCACTGTAGTCAAAATATTAAATTGCTCAATTAAGCCAAGGTTGGTCATGAACAACATCAACAAGCTCGTGAGAATCGATGATATTACCAGACCCCAAACTGGAATCCCCGAACGTTTACTACGCTTGGCAAATATTTTAGGAAATAATTGATCGTCAGCGGCAGCCATTGGTACTTGCGCTGACAATAAAACCCAGCCACTTAAAGCCCCAAAACAGGCGATTATAGCCCCAATTGCAACAAATATTTTTCCCCACGCACCAAAAATAACTTCAGCCGCTATTGCAAACGGCGAGGTCGAATGTGCAAGCGTATCAGCAGGCAACATTCCCGCAATCGCAACGAAACTGGAAATATAAATCAACGCTGCAATTATTGTTCCTAGCACAGTAGCCAAAGGAATATTACGATTAGGATTGTCTACTTCATTGGATGGTATGGTCGCTGATTCTACACCAATAAACAGCCATAAAGTTAAGGCTGCCGCAGCAGAAAAAGCGGATAAGTTTGACTTTCCGGTTATATTAAAGCTTTGGGATAAGTATTCCGGATGAAAATAGAACCAGCCAATCACAGCAATAAGTAGAAGCGGCATGAATTTTAAAACCGAAGTTACTAATTGTAAAACCCCAACGGAACGAACACCGATGATATTTACTATGGTTGGTATCCATATTATGGTCAAGATAATCACGTTTTTAGCAATTGGGTGGCTTGTTATCGGAAAAAGAACATCCAAATATCCCAAAAGAGCAACAACAAGAGCGGCATTACTAACCCATGTGCCAACCCAATAATAATAGGCAGTTTGAAACCCCATATATTCGCCAAAACCAGAAAGAGCATAGGCATAAGGACCCCCAGCTTTGGGAATTAACAAACTCATTTTAGCAAATACCAAAGCTAAACACAGCGCTCCGGCGGCTGTAAAAACCAACGCCAATAAGCTAATACTGCCAATATTGGCGACTAGGGCCGGCACTAAAAACGCGCCTGAACCGACCATATTGCCAGTTACTAGCGCAATCAGCATGAATAAACCAAGTTTGTGTTTTTTGTTGTTCATACTATTTCTTAAATAGAAACCTTTAACGCCTAATTTACAGTATCTTATACGGTATTGCACGAACTTCAAATTTTTCGTTTAATAAAAAAACAATTCTGCTCCGCAGGAGCTATAGGCTTCACCAGCCCAGCCTAAGGCCATATCGTTACCCACAAGTATGGGATAATTTGTGAGACAGGATTAAAAATGGGTGGAATAATTTAACGGGCAGGTAAGCTCAAAAACG
>CAZMGW010000040.1:0-12278 GCA_964565935.1 uncultured Coxiellaceae bacterium | reverse complement strand
CCACGCGGGCTAAAGCCCGCGGCTACCAGCTACATAGCCGTGTTTAAAAAACGCTCAATTCTGTCTATTTAAACAGCTATTGTCAAGGTTACGAAACATTCTGCTCGCAAAAACGCGCGCCCGCTGCTCCCGCAGTTATAGCTACTACGGAGTTACTTTTTCATTGTGGCGGCAGCCCTTTTCTCCCTTCTCTCCCGCGCCTCTCTGGCCCATGGCGCTTCTGTAGATTGTGCTGATTCCTTAGGTGATGGTGGTGGTGATTTTCTCAACTTCACTCCGCCAATTTGCGAGGCAATTGACCCTATGGCTGATTGTGGCTTAAAATTTTTCGGTGCCCCTCCTTCAGTAGCTTGCTTTGGGGCAACTGATCCTACGTATTCTTTGATTTCTTCAGGAGGCCCCTCTACTTTTTTTAGCTTCCCTGCTTTGCCAATATCAGCAAGAAATGGTAGCGGCGGTTTTGGCCCTTCCACAGATCCTTCTTTATCTTTTTTTAGCTTGTTAATATCAGCAAAGAGTGCAGACATGCTTGGTGGTGGTGGTGTTGTTCCTGCCGTTACTGATTGCTTCGGTGACGCTTCTGTTATTATTGGCGCCGGTTTTTTTACTGGATTAGCCAGAGGTCGTCCCCCAGTAAAAACTTTTCCTATGTTTGCTACTAAATCTGGATTTAATTTTCCCGGTTTTGGTTTTGTTTCTGTTCCCATAAAATCTCCTCCTGGTTTATCTTAAAGTACTATACCCAATAAAACATAGTATTATAATATCATGGCCAGATATTATAACAACAACATCAAACACACCTAATATTATAAAATATACCTAGTCAAATCCTCGTTTTGTAACAATTTGGCGAGTTGTTTATTTACATATTTAGCATCAATATTTATCGTTTTACCTTTTTTTGTTGGTGCGGTATAAGAGATCTCTTCAAGCAAACGCTCCATGATCGTATACAAACGTCGCGCCCCGATATTTTCCGTGCTTTCATTTACCTGGAAAGCGATCTCAGCGACGCGCTTGATACAATCATTAGTGAATTTTAATTTCACCCCTTCGGTTTCCATCAAGGCGATATATTGCTCTACCAAAGAAGCTTTGGGCTCAGTCAAAATTTTCACAAAATCTTCAGCGCGCAGGGCATTTAACTCGACGCGAATAGGGAAGCGCCCCTGCAACTCCGGAATCAAATCAGACGGTTTTGACAAATGAAAAGCTCCCGATGCAATAAATAAGATATGGTCGGTTTTTATCATGCCGTATTTAGTGAAGACTGTCGTGCCTTCAACCAATGGCAATAAATCGCGCTGCACTCCTTCGCGCGAAATATCAGCGCCCCCCATATTGGCACGCTGGGTAATTTTATCAATCTCATCAATAAATACGATTCCGTGTTGTTCCACTTTTTCGCAGGCACTTTGACGATTTTCTTCTTCATTAATCATCGAAGCCGCCTCTTCATCACAAATCTGTTTGAACGCATTTTTAATTTTTACTTTGCGCTTTTTGGTACGCCCACCAGCCAAGCTGGACAACATATTTTGTAGCTGCCCTGTCATTTCCTCCATCCCAGGAGGCGCCATGATCTCAACACCAACAACCTGTGTCGCCATTTCTACTTCAATGGTTTTGTCATCAAGTTCGCCTGCAAGCAATTTCTCGCGAAATAATTTGCGGGTAACCGATTCAGATTCCTGGCTGTTTTCCTGGCTAGATGCGTTTTTGTTTTTTGGTGAAGGAAGCAGTGCATCTAAAATCCGCTCAATTGCCGCATTCTGCGCCCGATCTTTAACTTTGGCCATTTCTGCTTCACGAGTTTTTTTGACCGCAACCTCAACTAGATCGCGAATAATTGACTCCACATCGCGGCCAACATACCCAACTTCAGTAAACTTGGTTGCTTCAACTTTTACAAATGGAGCATTGGCAAGCGCAATTTCAGTTTTACCAACGCCTGTAGGACCGATAAGCAAGATATTTTTTGGTTTGATTTCCGGTCTCAGATCGTCTTTAACCTGCGAACGACGCCAACGATTGCGCAAAGCAATCGCCACCGAACGTTTGGCTTCATTTTGGCCGATAATGTGTTTGTCCAGTTCGCGAACAATTTCGTCTGGCGTAAAAACTAAGTTGCTGTTTTTTAACATACTATTTAATCTCGTCAATCGTAAAGTTGGAATTGGTATACACACAAATACCTGAGGCAATTTGTAGACTTTTTTCTACAATTTCTCGTGCGCTTAATTCAGTATTAATTAATAACGCTTTTGCTGCCGCAAGTGCATAATTGCCGCCGGAACCAATAGCGATAATACCCTCTTCAGGTTCAATAACATCACCGTTGCCAGAAAGAATTAAGGATGAGTGTTTATCGGATACAGCAAGCAGCGCCTCAAGACGTCGTAAGATTTTGTCAGTACGCCAATCTTTGGCCAGTTCAACTGCGGCGCGCATTAAGTTGCCTTGATGCTTTTCTAGCTTTGATTCAAACAATTCAAAAAGAGTGAAGGCATCAGCGGTGGCGCCAGCAAACCCAGCAATTATTTGATCATGATAAATGCGGCGAATTTTGCGCGCATTACTCTTAACGATGGTGTTGCCCATTGACACCTGGCCATCGCCACCGATTGCGACTTTGTTTTTACGCCGCACTGATAAAATTGTCGTACCGTGAAATTGTTCCAAGGGATGTTCCTCGTGTTGATTATTAATTTAAGATGTGAATGAGCAATAAAAATTCAACCGGGTTTTCTACCGCACCTTCTTCAACTTCCCGCTGATTTTGTTTTGTTTTAGCTTTTCTAGGTCGGCCATTGCAACGCCTTTGTTGTCATATGGACCGACGTTTACTTGATATTTCTGGGATCCTTTCACGCGTATTGGAATTATGTCAGCGGTAAAACCTAGCAGCGCTAGTTCGGCTTTTAAGTGATCGGCCGCAGCATAGTCTTTCGCTACAGCAACAGCCAACTCGTATTCCGCTAAAGAATTTTTATTTTTTGTTAGTGGTTGTATGGTATAAAAATCAAATTTCGGCGCAATCGCTTTTTTTGTTACAACTTCTTGCTTAGGAGTGACCACGACTTTTTGGGATGAAGATGACACAGAATGAAGATACTGTTTTTGTTTGCCTAGATAAACCAAACCAAACGTTAAAACCACAAACAACAATAAAACAAAAAACCATAACCCCAAATATGATGTTTTTTTTGGGGTTCTTTTCCGAGGCGCACTACGCTTAGCATAATCACGCATCATGTTTTAATACCCTGCCACTGAAAAGTATTTTCTGCATCTTGATACGACAACGGGGAACTCTCAAGCACAATATCAGTTTTAGTATTTAACTTTATTTTGATCTTTGCCACTACAACCGGGCCAGCATCTGCATCCCTATGCAGCAAGACATTTTGTGCTTCACTTAAATTAAAAGCTGCCTTGATAATTGCCATAGCAACCTGGACCTGTGATTTATCGATAATGATTGGACCATGGGTAATATTAACATTAGCTATGACCTGCCGTAGCTCTTGATTTACTATTTGCGGCTGCTCAAAAGACATCTGTACAGTTGCATGAGAACAAAACCAACCACGACTATAATTAGTAATTTTAGCCTGAAATGGCGTAGTTGAATTTATTGCGCCTGTAAGTTGCTGACATTTTTTTTCTGCAACAAACCCCATTATAAACGGCAGCAATAAAAATATTATCGCTAAAATAGCCAACACGGAGCCTAAAGACCAAAAATATTTACGCATGTATTTGTTCATGTGTTTTTCCTGTTACCTGTTATTACATTATCTCAGGAGCCGAAACCCCTAATAAAACCAACCCATTTACCAACACCTGCTTTGTTGCATTTATTAAACACAACCTTGCATTACGCAATTCGGTATCTTCTACCAAAAATTGCTGCGCATTATAATAGGCATGAAAATCATTGGCCAACTCTCTCAAGTAATGCGCAAGCAAATGCGGCTCATAATTCATAGCTGCCGCCTGTAGCGTAATTGAATAACGCGCTAAACGACGCAAAATAGCTTTCTCATGAGAGGTGTCTAATCTATGCAACGTCACTAACGCTTTCTTGCTGTCATAACTCAACTGCTTTTCTTCCAACTGGCGCATAACACTGCAAATCCTAGCATGAGCATATTGAATATAATAAACCGGGTTGTCCGCGGATTGCGATTTTGCAAGATCCAGATCAAAATCTAAATGCTGATCATTTTTGCGCATGATGTAGAAAAAGCGGGTTGCATCGTTACCAACTTCTTCCCGCAACTGGCGCAAAGTAACAAACTCCCCGCTGCGAGTTGACATTTGCGCTTTTTGTTTGCCTCGGTAAAGAATCGCAAATTGCACTAGCAGAATTTCGAGCTTATTAAGATCGAGTCCCATCGCTTTAAGAAAAGCATTAATACGAGGGGCGTATCCATGATGATCTGACCCAAAAACATCAATAATTTTATCAAAACCACGCTCGTATTTATTAAGATGATAACCCACATCAGAGGCAAAATAGGTAGTTTGGCCATTTGCCCGAACTAAAACGCGATCTTTTTCATCACCGAAATCAGTGGCGCGGAACCACACGGCCTCATCTTTGGTATAAACACACCCATGCTCTTTTAATTTTTCAATACCTTTTTGTACATCGCCATTTTTAACCAAATGGCTTTCGAGGAACCACTCATCAAATGCCACGCCAAATTCCTCAAGATCAGCTTTGATATCAGACACAATCTCATCGACACCCGCTTGCATAATCAATTGATAATCTTTTTCGCCAAGCAATGATCGAACACGCTGAACCATAGTATCAACATAAAAATCTTTATCCCCACCGTCACTGGCATCAGCTGGCAAATCTTGGTATAAAAATTCAAGCGGCCGATGCAAAGACTCTCCATGCTCTTCTTTAAGTTTGCGCGAAATATCAATTACGTATCCGCCTCTATAACCACTTTCTGGAAAATGCGGTAATTCGCGGTCTATTTCCAAGTAACGCAGCCAAATACTCAAAGCCAATACATGAATCTGACGACCGGCATCATTAACGTAATATTCTCGGTGGACTTTAAACCCCATGGTCTCTAGCAAATTAGCTACTGTCGCGCCAAATGCGGCTCCGCGACCATGACCGACATGCAATGGTCCGGTTGGATTGGACGAAACAAACTCCACCATAACCATTTTATCTTTGCCCAAATCTCTATACGCAAACTTATCTTTTGAATTTATTATGGCATTAATGATCTCATGATGGGCTTGGTCGGTCAGATAAAAATTAATAAATCCCGGCTTGGCAACTTCAACATTTTTTATTATGTTGCTTATGGGGATTTCGGCGGCAATAATTTTTGCAAGATCAATTGGATTTAAACGCAGATTTTTTGCCAAAAGCATCGCTATATTTGACGAAAAATCGCCATGCTCGCTGCTTTTGGTAGGATCGACATTAACCACAAAAGGCAAATCATCAGCAAGTTTGCTCTGCTGCTGTAATTTAGAAATGGATTCTGTAATAAGTTTTTTAATTTGTTGCTGCATCATACCCTTCGTAAAATTAATTTATGCATTGTTGCACAAGTTTTTCGCGCTCCTCATTTACGTAAAAAGTAAACTCCGGGCGCGAAAAACTTGTGCGTCGCGCCTAAATTCATTTTACGCAGGGTATAGCTCCACCCTGAAATCTCAATCTGTATTCTATTCCACAGTTACTGATTTTGCTAGATTTCTCGGTCGATCAACGTCTGTCCCTTTAAGCACCGCCACGTGATACGCAAGTAGCTGCAAAGGAATGGTGTAAATTATTGGCGCGATTTCTGCCGCACCCTTTGGAATTTTGCAAACAGTCCAATCAGGATGGCCTTTAAACTGCAAAGTTTCATCAGCAAAAATAATTAATTTACCACCACGGGCATTAACTTCTTGCAAATTAGATTTTAGCTTTTCGAATAAAGCATCGTTCGGAGCAACTACAATCACTGGTGTACCTTGATCAATCAAGGCAATTGGCCCATGTTTTAACTCTCCTGCGGGATAACTCTCAGCATGGATATAAGAAATTTCTTTCAACTTCAACGCGCCTTCCATAGCAATCGGATAAGTTATGCCACGACCAAGGAAAAAAGCATGCTCACTATTTTCAAGGAGTTTGGCAATAACACTAATCTCATGATCCAAACCGAGCGCCTTCTCCGCTATAACCGGCACATGTTTTAGTTGTTTAATTAGTTGCTGGGTATTTTTCGCACTTAAGCCATGACGCTTTCCAAGTGCAATCGCAAGCATCAATAGTGCAGTTAGTTGGGCCGTAAAAGCTTTGGTCGTAGCCACGCCAATTTCAGCCCCTGCTCTTGTCATGAAAACCAAGTCAGACTCACGTACTAAAGAACTTTCTGGAACATTGCATATCGCCATGGTTGCAGAAAATGATAGTTTTTTAGAATGGCGCAGCGCCGCAAGAGTGTCTGCTGTCTCTCCAGACTGTGAAATGGTAATAAATAAGGCGTCCTCTTCAATTGCCGATTGGCGATAACGAAATTCGCTGGCAATTTCTACACTGCATGGTAGTTTTGCATACGTTTCAAGCCAATATTTTCCCACCAAAGCAGCATTAAAACTTGAACCACAAGCTATAATGTATATCCTCTTTATTTTACTCAGTATTTTTCTTGCGCCATTACCAAAAACTTCCAACGGAATCTCGCTATTAAGCAGCCGCTCTTCTAAGGTGTCGGCTAAAGCACGCGGCTGTTCGAATATTTCCTTTTGCATGAAGTGTCGATAATTACCGCGCTCAACATTATCAGCAGAAACTTCAGAAATTTTAGCCAGACGTTTTGCCGGACGTAATTTGTCATCATAAACAGACACCTTACTGCGCTCAATAACGGCGATATCCCCTTCCTTAAGATAGATAAATTTATTAGTTACGGGCAATAGCGCGAGAGTATCAGAAGCCACAAAGTTTTCCTCTATACCGAGGCCAATCACAACCGGACTACCACAACGCACCACAATAATTTTACCTGGCTCAGAAGGGCTAACAATGGCCAAGGCATAAGCGCCTTTTAATTTTTTAACGGTTTTATGAACAGCACTAAGAAAATTATTTTTTTGTTGTAGATGTTTATAAATTAGATGCGCAATAACTTCGGTGTCAGTATCACTTTTAAATTTAAAACCCTCTTTAAGAAGTCCACTTCGCAATTCCTCATAATTTTCGATTATCCCATTGTGAATTAAAGCCACAGAATTATTGGAAACATGAGGATGAGCGTTATGTTCGGTTGGAGCGCCATGGGTTGCCCAACGGGTATGCGCTATACCAATATGACTTTCAAGATGAAGCGGTTTTACCTTTTTTTCTAAAGCTTCGATTTTACCAACCGAACGAACCACCTTGAGAGATTTTTTATTATTTAGTATCGCGATTCCTGCGGAATCATAACCTCGATACTCAAGGCGTTTTAGGCACTCAATTAAGATATTTATAATATTACGTTCTGAAACTGCCCCGACTATTCCGCACATTGTTTACCCCTTTAATAAATCCAGATTATTCAGGCACATATCCAAAATCATGGGGCTCACGTTCGATCCTGCAAACAGCGTCCTACGGTCTGGCCCACATCTGCTATAAAAATCCTTTAACTAGACTTCTTCATTGCCTCAAAAAAGTCTTCATTCGTTTTGGTGGTCTTTAAACGACCAATTAAAAACTCAATCGCGGCAAGCTCATCCATCGGATGGAGAATTTTACGCAAGATCCACATTTTTTGTAATTCATCTGCAGGCACAATTAACTCTTCACGACGAGTACCAGAGCGATTGATATCGATTGCTGGGAACACCCGTTTTTCTGCAATACGTCGTTCTAAATGAATCTCTAAATTTCCTGTTCCTTTGAACTCTTCGTAAATAACTTCGTCCATTTTCGAACCGGTATCAACTAAGGCTGTGGCAATAATAGTTAAACTGCCGCCTTCTTCAATATTGCGCGCGGCACCAAAAAAGCGTTTTGGACGTTGCAATGCGCTGGCATCAACACCACCAGTTAATACTTTTCCAGAAGCCGGACTTACGGTGTTATAAGCGCGAGCAAGACGGGTAATAGAATCAAGCAAGATCACCACATCACGTTTATGCTCAACCAAACGCTTGGCCTTTTCTATTACCATTTCCGCTACTTGAATGTGTCTAGTTGCTGGCTCATCAAAAGTACTTGCTAATACTTCGCCCTTAACTGAACGCGACATGTCGGTAACTTCTTCTGGACGCTCATCAATTAACAGAACAATCAAATGACACTCCGGATGATTAGCCGTAATAGAATGAGCAATTTGCTGTAACATCATGGTCTTACCAGCTTTTGGTGGCGATACAATTAAACCACGCTGACCTTTACCTATCGGAGCAACAAGATCGATAACTCTGGCCGTAATATCTTCTGAGCTGCCAATACCACGCTCCATAACAATGCGTTCATCGGCGAATAATGGGGTTAGATTTTCGAATAAAATTTTATGCGTAATACTTTCTGGACTATCAAAGTTGATCTTGTCAACCTGAAGTAGCGCAAAATAACGCTCGCTGTCTTTTGGTGGACGAATTTTACCCGCAATAGTATCCCCTGTACGTAGGCTAAAACGCCGAATTTGACTGGGCGACACATAAATATCGTCTGGACCAGCTAAATACGAACTATCGGCTGAACGTAGAAAGCCAAACCCATCAGGCAAAATCTCAAGCACGCCATCACCAAAAATATCTTTATTGTTTTGTGCATGCGCCTTCAAAATCGCAAAAATCATATCAGATTTGCGCATACGCGTGATATTTTCAACATCCAGCTCTTGCGCCAAATTCATTAATTCGCTTGGCGATTTGGTTTTAAGCTCAGTAAGACTAGTGATTTTAATTTCAGGTAAGATTTTCTTTTTACGCTCGCTGGGCTTGGGTTTAATACTACGCTCAAGCACCGGAGCCTCACCCTCTTTAACATTAAAATTAGCAGTTTGCGCTATTGATAAATCGCCATTATCTGCGGCCTGTTTTACGTTTTGTGAAAACTCAGTGTCTTTTTCTTGCATATAAAGTGATTGTAAAATTTAGTTATTAAATGGATTTTTTTGTTTTGGAATTGTGGGGAGTTAAAAAATGGAAACCTACCTGCAACAAGTCAATGTATTCGAAAACACAACGCAATTATAGTGTTGATCCTAGCCGCGTCAAGCTTTTTATAAATTCATTAAATAGAAAAAACACAATCCCCCTTGTCTTAAGTTCAAGGGCTTAGTGCCAAAACGAAGTCAAACAGTTATATTAGTGTTGATAAAATCAACTATCTGAGCTTTGGTCGCAACACCAACCTTAGTAGCAACCATTTTTCCATCTTTAAATAAAATAAGAGTTGGAATGCCTCTAATGTCATAACTAGCAGACGTACTGCCATTTTCATCGACGTTTAATTTGGCAAATTTTACCTTGCCAGCAAACTCTTTTGCTACCATTTCTATGGTAGGAGCCAGCATTTTGCATGGCCCACACCATTCGGCCCAAAAATCTACTAAAACCGGGGTGGTGGCTTGGAGCACCTCTACAGCAAAAGAACTATCGGTAACAATCGCAATATTTTCGCTCATTTAATTATCTCCCTCTAAAAAAATCACAGTAACATTTCAGCTGATTATTTGGCAAAAGGCAATCATTATTTAAAAATATATTCCTTGCCATCCACCCCCATCCATCAAACACAGCCAAATTCGACAAGATGTGTTTTAGGATCCGAAATCAAAATTGATTTATATCTGCTATTATTTCCTTTGGTAATTTCCACTTGCTTTTGGGGCACGTCGAAATACTGAGCTAAAAACTTTATTAAATATTTATTCGCCTTGCCTTCAACTGCCGGGGCGGTTATGGTGACTTTTAGCCGCTCGCCATGCTGGCCAGCTACTGTGTTTTTGCTTGCCCGAGTTTGTACATAAAGCTCAAGGAAGAGGTCGGTTCCTTGCCAACGATAATATGGCTTCTTATTATTCATATATGCGATTGATAATATTGATATTTATCATTTAATTAATTTTTTTAGCACTCTTGGGCAATGACTGCTAAAATGATATGTAATTAAGTTGTTCTGAGAATATATGAAAAAATCATCACTAAAAACAAATCGCAACCAGGCCATCGCTTTTGCGCCACCGGTCGGCAGTATAGATGCGTATATTTACTGGGTCAATCAGATTCCTATGCTTACTGCTGAGGAAGAATTGCAGCTTGCGACCAAATTTCACCAAGACGGTGATTTAGATGCCGCACGCCGGTTGGTTTTGGCACACTTACGTTTTGTTGCGCACGTTGCAAAAAACTACCTCGGCTATGGGCTATCAAAATCAGATTTAATACAAGAAGGCACCATTGGCCTCATGAAAGCGGTCAAACGCTTTGACCCAACCATGGGGGTGCGCCTAGTGTCGTTTGCGGTTCACTGGATTAAAGCTGAAATCCATGAATTCGTCTTGCGCAATTGGCGCATCGTAAAAATCGCAACCACAAAACCTCAACGCAAACTATTTTTTAATTTGCGTCGCGCCACAAAAAAATTAAATTGGTTTAGCAATGATGAAGTGCAGCATATTGCGCGCGAATTAAAAGTTAACCCCAAAGACGTGCGCGTTATGGAAGCAAGGCTGAATAACGCAGACGTCTCTTTTGAGAGCAGCAGCGAAGATGATGATAGTGAAGCAAATTGGTCTGATCCAGCCAATTATTTGCAAGCAGACACCTTGGATCCAGCAGATGAAATTGCCAACTCTGAATTCGACAAAGCTCAGGGCGATCATTTGACAACAGCCTTAAATAAACTTGATCAACGCAGCCGCGAAATTTTAGAACGCCGCTGGCTTAAAGCAACCAAAGCAACGCTACATGAACTAGCTGCCGAGTATAACATTTCAGCAGAGCGCATACGCCAAATCGAAGAAACCGCGATGAATAAAATAAAAAAAGAGCTGGCGATCAAATAAATGCTATTTTGGCGTGCTTGACTGGAGTCGAACCAGCGACCTTTGGCTTCGGAGGCCAACGCTCTATCCAACTGAGCTACAAGCACATTGGCCACTGTTGTGGCTTACAGCGTAATCACTTGATTCACCCAAGTCAATTTGCGGGACATTTGCGGGAGCTATGCCCGTTGCTAGTGCAAATTTGCGTTTGCATAAGCCTGCTCCGCATTGACTCGTACAGGAATTGATCCTGCATTTGTACATCGTAGTAATGTTAAAGTTGGGCTATTAGGGTTTTGCTCAGTTTCACAAACTTTATTTGCTGCCTTAACTAAATTACCTACCTCAGCAGCGGAATAATGAGTTGTGATTCTTCCCGACCTATGCCCGAGCAAATCTTGCCTGTCTTCAAAGCTAACACCAGCAGCGCGTAACCTTCTACCGAAGGTATGCTTTAAATCATGTACACGAACAGCCAGGTTAACTTTTCTCCTTGCCCTTTTCCATGCGCTATTCAGCATTCTTGAGGTTGGTTTGCCACTGTAGGTAAAAACATATTCGGAATGTTTCCCCCTTGCCTCATTTATTACCGATTGCGCAACTTTGTTTAACACCACCAAACGATCTTCACCATTTTTTACAGCTGTACCCGGAATAATAAATATTGATGTATCCAACTCGGGCATCCGCATTTCCCATTTCCATCTTAACGAACATATTTCCTGGTCACGACAACCAGTATTTACCGCAAATAACGCCATTCGTCTAAGATGTAAGGGTAACTCTTTAAACAATCGCTCTTGTTCTTCCCAATTAAGCGGATAAGGCCGGCGAACATCGTTTTTGGTTAACAATTTAATCTTTGGTGCCACAAATAACCACGTTAGATTATTGTTATCCACCCACTCGCTAGCAGCCAGATTTAAAATACGCCGAACAACTTGTAAGCCATGATTAATTGTTTGCGTTTTTTTGCCCTCTTTTTTTCTAGCTTCAATAAACGCTTGTAAAGCACCCATGTGAATACTATCAATACACAAATCGCCAATATGTCTGTCTAATTCTTTTAGTCTAACAGCATCCGTAGAAATGCTTCTTTTATGCTGATTTTCTCTTAAGAATTTAGTTGCAGCTTCCCTAAACTTTCGTTTGGGTCGAACTCCATATATGGCAACCTGCCTCAAGCCTTCGATACATCTTGCTAAGTACTTTTCCGCTTCTTCGAGTAGATTTGTTCCAGTACTTTCGCAAATTCGACGT